>JBJTNC010000025.1:0-4995 GCA_046073865.1 Micrococcales bacterium
GGTCCTCGCCCATCGATGCGGCGGTGCGACTGACACCTGCCAGAAGCGCCAGCATGGAGCCGAGTGAGGCCAGGGTTGCCACCACGATAGTCACCTGGTGGGGAATCACCGGGATGAAGTGCTCGGCCAGGTTTTTGAAAGGCGCCTGCGCGGTGAGCAGGTCTAGACCGAGGAACTTGAGCATTACAAACGCCAGCGCCGCGTAGAGAACCATGACTATCGCCAGCGAAATGACGATTGCCTTTGGGATGTTCCGCTTGGCGTCACGCACCTCGTTTCCCAGCGTTGCCACCCGGGCGTAGCCGGCAAATGCGAAGAAAAACACCGCGGCGGCGGCAAACACCGACGCACCGAGCGGAGCGTTTGGGAGCGGTAGCGATGATGCCGGAGCTGGAAGAAGGAGCCCGGCACTGGCCATGAATGTGAAGTAGACGGTGGTGGTGATGGCGAGAACCGCCGCAACCGCAGCTGTGCGCTGAATACCCAGAATGTTCACGGCCGTGAGACCAGCAACCGCGAGTGCAGCTGGCCAGAACGGGTACTCACTCAGGACATAGGAGTTGAAGGCGAGAGCGATGGCGGCGATTGAGCCGATCTTGCCGAACACGAAGGCAAAGCCCGATGCGAACGAGAAGCCGTCGTTCAGATATACGCGCGAGTAGGCATAGACCCCGCCGGGGCGATCAACCGCGCGGGCAAGCGAGTAGATGCTCCAGGAGTTGAGGGTGGCAACCAGGGCCGCGAGAGCCAGGGCAATGTAGAAGCCGCTCGGGCTGAGAGCGAAGGCGGAGTGGAATACCACGAAGACGCCGGCTCCCAGCATTGAAGCCAGGCCAATGAAGACCGCGCTCAGCAGTCCAATCTGTTGCTTTGGCTGCGTCATGGCGGATTGTTTAGGCGTGGCCAGGGAAGAAGCGCGAGACCGAGTCATCCGAGAACACAGCCGAGATTGCGGAAGCAATCAGCGGGGCGATCGAAAGTACGGTCAGCTTCTCAAACTGCTTCTCGGCTGGAATCGGCAGGGTGTTGGTGACAACAACCGAGTCCACGGCATCGCTCGAAAGGCGCTCGACGGCAGGGTTGGAGAAGATGGCGTGAGTTGCGGCAACGATAACCTTGGCGGCTCCGTTGTCCTTGAGCGCCTTGGCGGCGGCAACGATGGTTCCGGCGGTGTCGATCATGTCGTCAACCAGCAGGCAGGTGCGTCCCTCAACCTCGCCAACCAGCTCGTGAACCTGAACCTGGTTTGGGCGGTCTGGGTCGCGGCGCTTGTGGATGATGGCGAGCGGAGTTCCCAGGCGGTCTGCCCAGATGTCAGCGACGCGCACGCGGCCAGAGTCTGGCGAAACCACGGTTAGATTCTCAACCTCGTGGTTTTCGGCGATGTAGTCGGCCAGCAGTGGCAGTGCCCAGAGGTGGTCAACCGGGCCATCGAAGAAGCCCTGAATCTGAGGGGTGTGGAGGTCAACCGACATAAGGCGGTTGGCGCCGGCAGCCTTGTAGAGGTCTGCCATGAGGCGTGCCGAGATTGGCTCGCGGCCCTTGTGCTTCTTGTCCTGGCGGGCGTAAGGGAAGAACGGCGCAACCACTGTGATTCGCTTGGTGGACGCGCGCTTCAGGGCGTCAACCATGAGCAGCTGCTCCATCACGTGCTGGTTGATTGGGAACGGGTGGGCCTGAATCACGAATGCGTCAACGCCTCGAACCGATTCCTCGTAGCGAACGAAGGTCTCGCCGTTGGCAAAGTCATACGCCACGGTCTCGGTGAGCTTGGTGCCGAGAAGCTCGGCAACCTCCTGAGCCAACTCTGGGTGAGCGCGACCGCTTACCAGGACCAGTTTCTTGCTGTTGGGAGTTGAAATGGTCACGTCGGCTCTCTTCTAGTCGTTCTGCTCGGCAGCTCTTGCGGCTTCTGCAGCCCTTGCGGCGTCGGTGCCTTCACGCTTCAAAAGCACCCAGTCCGCCATGTTCTTTTGCGGTGCCACCATCAGGCCTAGGTCGCCGGGTTTGACGTCTCGTCTAACCACGGTTCCCGCAGCTGTGTAGGCTCCGTCACCTATTGTAATCGGCGCAACAAACACGTTGTGCGAGCCGGTGCGAACGTGCGAACCAATGCTGCTTCGATGCTTCTTCACGCCGTCGTAGTTGGCAAAAATGGTGCCGGCACCGATGTTGCTGTGGTCGCCAATCTGGGCATCGCCAACGTAGCTGAGGTGCGGAACCTTGGATCCCTCACCGATGACGGCGTTCTTGGTTTCCACAAAGGCGCCAATCTTGCCGTCCGCACCGAGGTCGGTTCCGGGGCGCAGGAAGGCGAAGGGGCCAACGTTTGCCCCGGCGCCGATGCGGCTGGTGGTGGCGTGGGTCTTGACCACACTGGCACCGTCACCAATTTGCGTGTCTGTTATCAAGCACTCGGGACCAACGGTTGCGCCTGCTCCAACAGAAGTGAGGCCACGCAGGAATGTTCCAGGCAAAATGACCGCGTCCTGGCCAATGCTCACCGTCACGTCAATCCAGGTGGTGTTTGGGTCCAGGATGGTAACGCCCGCCAGCTGCCAGGCCCGGCAGATGCGCCAGTTGAGTTCTGCTGCAACCTCGCTCAGCTGGGCGCGATCATTGATGCCCGCAACCAGCCACTCGTCATCGATGGAGACCGCCTGAACCCTCAGACCCTGGTGTAGCATCTCGGCGGCTGCATCGGTTAGGTACTTCTCGCCCTGGGCGTTGTGGCTGCCAACCTTGGCTAGGGCGGCGCGGAGCGCCTTGGCGTCGAATACGTAAACTCCCGCGTTCACCTCATCGATGGCCCGCTGCTGCTCGGTGGCGTCCTTCTGCTCAACAATCTGCAGGAACTCGCCGTCGGTGGAGCGCAGGATGCGGCCGTAACCGGTTGGGTCTGCAAGGAATGTGGTGAGAATGGATGCGCTGTAGCCGCCGGCAAGGTGGGTGTCCAGCATTCCCTCGATGGTGGCCACGTCAAGCAGCGGCACATCGCCGCTGGTCACAACGACTGTGCCGTCGAAGTCGGCCGGAAGGGCGGCCAGGCCGCACTCGACGGCGCGACCGGTACCCGGAATTTCGTCCTGCTCGGCGATGATGGCGGTTGGGAAAATTTGGGAGATGTAGGCAGAGATCGCCTCTTTTTCGTGGCGAACCACTGGCACAACGTGAGCGGCTCCGAGGCCGAAGGCGGTGGTGAGAACGTGGCCGAGGAGAGGCAGGCCCGCGAGTTCGTGCATGACCTTGGGTGTGCTTGACTTCATGCGGGTTCCTTGGCCAGCCGCCAGAACCACTACCGCCAGACGCTGCTCGCTCATTGAACTCCTCCGTTTGCCGCTGCCCCACCAGGACTCGAACCTAGACAAACGCCTCCAAAGGGCGCTGTGCTGCCATTACACCATGGGGCAACGTGGCCTAAGCCACGGTACAAGTCTGCCAGATGCTTGCTACATTGGTCGCATGTCTGGTCTGCAAAAGTTGCGCAAGCTCGCAAATCGCTACAAAAACTCGTGGAAGCTCTTCGGCGGCGTTTTCCTGCTGTTTTCGGGCTTGGGAATCGTCCTCGGATGGGTAAATCAGCCGGTCTGGGCGGGCATTTGCGCCACCCTCGCTGGCCTGGCTTTTCAGTCCGCGTTCTTCCTCGTGATCTACGCCAGGGTGTCAGAGATGTTCCTGTACCAGACCGAGGCGCTGGTTGAGGCCGTCGAGGCCATCAACCGCAGGGAGACTCTAGGCGAGTAGCTCGCTGGTCTCCAGCCATTCAAGTTCCAGTTCGTCGCGCTTGTCGTTTAGCTCGGATTGCTTCGCTGCCAACTTGGCCAGCCCCTCGTAATCGCTCTGGTCGTGCGCGGCCATCTCCTGATGAAGCTTTGCTTCATCGGTGGCCAGTTTCTCCAAGGCGCGCTCGATGCGCGAAAGATTCTTCTCCGCGTTGCGCAGCTCTGCGCCCGATAGCGAGCTCTTAGGTCCGACCGCGGTCGCAGCCGCGGACTGTGCAGAGCCCGGCTTTGCCGCGGCCGCCTTCAGGGAGTGTCTGCGCAGCTCCAGGTACTGATCAACGCCTCCGGTGAGGTGGCGCAGCGAGCCATCGCCCAGCAGCGCGTACTGCGTGTCCGTCACGCGCTCCAGCAGGTAGCGGTCGTGCGAAACCACGATGAGCGTGCCGGGCCAGGAATCCAGCAGGTCCTCCATCGCGGCCAGGATGTCGGTGTCAAGGTCGTTGGTTGGTTCGTCGAGGATTAGCACGTTCGGCTCACCGAAGAGCAGACGCAGGAACTGCAGGCGGCGGCGCTGACCACCGCTGAGGTCGCCCACCGGAGTCTGAAGCTGGGCGCTGCTGAATCCAAGCTGCTCAACCAGATCGCGGGTGGCAACCTCTTTGCCGTCCACCAGGAAGTAGCTCTTCTCGCGGGCAATCAGCTCGAAGATTCGCTCCGAGGCAAACTGGTCTAGCTCGCGAACCTCCTGCGAAAGCGTTGCGATGTTCACGGTCTTGCCGCGCTTGATGCGGCCGGAGATGGGCTCGAGGTGGCCGCTTATCAGCCTGAGGAGCGTGGTCTTGCCGGCACCGTTGACGCCAACAAGGCCGATGCGGTCGCCCGGACCGATGCGGAATGTGACGTTATTCAGCAGGCTCTTCTCGCCGGCGGCGAAGCTGACGCCCTCGAGGTCAACCACGTCCTTGCCAAGGCGCTGCATGGCCATCTTCTGCAGACCGATGGCGTCGCGAGGAGCGGGTTCGTTTGCAATCAATTCCGCCGCGGCGTCAAGACGGAACTTGGGCTTGGAGGTTCTAGCCGGGGCTCCCCTGCGCAACCAGGCCAGTTCCTTGCGCAGCAGGTTCTGACGCCTCGCCTCGCTGGCAGCGGCCGAACGGTTGCGCTCGTTGCGCTGCAGAATATAGGCCGCGTAACCGCCCTCGAATGGTTCTATGATGCCGTCGTGAACCTCCCAGGTGAGGTTGCAAACCTCATCCAGGAACCAGCGGTCGTG
>JBJTNC010000026.1:0-6802 GCA_046073865.1 Micrococcales bacterium
GTTCGCGACCAATGATTTCGCCCACGCCATCGACGTGGCCCTGCACCACGTGACCGCCGAAGCGGGTGGCCGCGGTCATGGCACGCTCGAGGTTGACCGGGTCGCCAACCTGCAGGTTGCCGAGGCTGGTGCGGTTTAGGGTCTCCTGCATCACGTCGGCGGTGAAGCCGTTGGAGTCGTGCTCCACCGCGGTGAGGCAGGTGCCGCTAACTGCGATGCTGTCTCCTCGCTTTAGGTCGCTGGAAACCAGCGGACCCTCGATGGTTAGGCGCACGGCGTCGCCCTGAGTCTCGATTGCGGCAACTCGGCCAAGTTCTTCAATGATTCCGGTGAACATTAGTTTCCCTTCGATGCTGCTCGGGCAACAATGAGTAGGTCTGCGCCAAGCGCGTGGGTCTCAACAATCTGGAGTTCTCGGGCCTGGCTCATGGTTGCCACTCCAAGGTCTTGCAGTGCGTTGCCCGGTCCGCCAATCAGCATGGGCGCCAGGTACACCAGGTACTCGTTGACCAGACCCGCGGCAACGAACCTGCTGGCAAGCGTTGGTCCTCCCTCAACCCAAACGTGCTTCACGCCGCGCTGCCACAGCTGCAGCAGCACCTGATTTAGGTCGTGGGTCTCCAGCTGAAGGGTCTGCGCCTGGGTGTTGAAGATGTTGAAATCTGCCGGGATTGCACTCTCTCCAACCACCACTCGCAGTGGCTGATGTGAGTAGAGGCTGCCGTCAGGCTTGCGTGCGGTGAGGGTTGGGTTGTCGGCTAACACGGTGCCGGTGCCAACCAAAATGGCGTCAACCTCGGAGCGCCTGCGATGTGAGTCGTTGCGGCTGGCCTCGCCCGAGATCCACTGGCTCGTGCCGTCGGCTGCCGCCGCGCGGCCATCGAGGGAGCTGGCCCACTTTAGGGTCACGAACGGCCTCTGCTGACGGGCCGCCGTGAGCCAGACCCGGTTCTGGTTGTCTGCCTGCTCACGCATGACTCCCTCAACAACCTCGATGCCCGCGTTTCGCAGGGTTTGGGCGCCGCCTCCGGAGTTCTCGCCTGGGTCAGCTGAGGCGAATACAACGCGGGCAACACCGGCAGCTATGAGTGCCTGCGCGCAGGGCCCGGTCTTGCCGGTGTGGTTGCATGGCTCCAGGGTCACAACCGCGGTTGCTCCCGCGGGCATTGATGCGAGGTGTGCGAGCGCGGCAACCTCGGCGTGCGGGGTGCCACTGCCCTCGTGCCAGCCCTCGGAAATAATGTTCAAGTCTGCGTCGAGAATCACGGCACCCACCTGAGGGTTCACTCCGTGAGCCGGGCCGCGCAGGGCTAGCTCCAGCGCGCGCTTCATCGCGGCATCGAAGCGGTGGTCCTGATTCATCCCGGTTCCTCGTCTAGTTGCGAGCACATCGGGGAGGTGTGGCGTTAAAACGAAAACGCCACGGCGAACGGCAAAAAACGCCGAACACCGGTTCTTCTCCCATCCGGACTTTAACCGTCGGTTCTGGAGTTTCACCAGATCAACCGCCCACCCTGTGAGGGGTGGTCGGGTCGCGGACTGTCACCGCCGGCTCAGATTTTCACTGACCCCGAAGAACTCGTTGTTGCAAGAACAATCGTTTCATACAACCTGTTCCAGCGCCAATGTATTCCCGTAAGGCTCACAGAACATTCGCTGAGTAGGCTTGAGCGGTGGAACTTGAGTTCAGTAACCAGATGATTGAGTGGCGCGGTCCGGCTCCGTTCTACTACGTGCCGGTTCCACCCGAAGAGAGCGAACTCATCCGCGAAACCGCCCGCCAGGTCTCCTACGGCTGGGGTGTCATCCCTGTGCGCGCCACCATAGGGCGAACCGAGTTCACCACTTCACTGTTTCCCCGAGACGGGGTTTACCTGGTTCCAGTCAAGAACGCCGTTCGACTTCCGGAAAAGCTGGCCCTCGGCGACACCGTCGTGGTGTCCCTGGAGATTGACTTCTACTAGGTTCTAACGCGCAGCGATGAAGCCGATGCGCTCGTAAACCTTGGCGAGAGTGTCCTCGGCCATGGCGTTGGCGCGGTTTGCGCCGTCAGCAAGCAGGCTGTCCAGCTCGGCGGTGTCGGTCAATAGCTCGTTGGCGCGGTCGCGAATCGGCTCGATGTGGGCCACCAGTGCGTCCGCCAGTTCGCCCTTCAGCGCTCCGTATCCCTGACCCGCAAAGCGGGCTTCCAGTGCCGGCACGGTCTCGCCGGTGATGAGGCTGAAGATGCCGAGCAGGTTGCTGACGCCGGGTTTGGCCTCGCGGTCAAAGCGCACCGAGCCCTCGGTGTCTGTAACCGCGCTCTTGATCTTCTTGACGATCACGGAGTTCTCATCCATGAGGTTGATCAGGCCCTTGGGGTCGGCGGCGCTCTTCGACATCTTGGCCTCTGGAACCTGGAGGTCGTAGATCTTGGCGGTTTCCTTCAGGATGTGCGCCTCGGGAATCACAAAGGTCTCGCCGAATCGCGAGTTGAAGCGAGTGGCTAGGTCGCGTGTCAGCTCCAGGTGCTGGCGCTGGTCCTCGCCAACGGGCACAACGGCCGGCTGGTAGAGCAGGATGTCGGCGGCCTGCAGAATCGGGTAGGTAAACAAACCCACCGATGCGCTCTCCTGACCGTTCTTCTGAGTCTTGTCCTTGAACTGTGTCATGCGGCCGGCCTCGCCCATGCCGGTGATGCAATTGAGCACCCAGGCCAACTGCGCGTGCGCTGGCACGTGGCTCTGAATGAAGAGGGCGCTCTTGCTGCTGTCAACACCGGCTGCCAGGTACTGCGCTGCGGTGCGGCGGGCGTTTGCGCGCAGCTCCTTTGGGTCTTGCGGAACGGTGATGGCGTGCAGGTCAACCACGCAGTAGTAGGCGTTGTAGTCGTCCTGCATCTTGGTCCAGTTGACCAGCGCACCAAGGTAGTTTCCCAGGTGCAGCGAACCCGCCGATGGCTGCATACCGGACAGCAGGTTTCGCTTACCGTTTGCGGCAATGTACTCGAGAGGCTTGGCGTTCATTAAAGTCCTAGATCGTGTGGCGGTAAGCCATCGGGGTTTCTATAAAGCGTATTCCACCACAACGGGGGAGTGATCTGTCCAGCGGGTGTCGTAGCTGGCGGCGCGGTGCACGGCGTAGGTCTTCGCCAGCTCTGCCAGTGGAGGAGTTGCCAACTGGTAGTCGATTCGCCAACCCGTGTTGGTGTCGAAAGCCTGACCGCGCTGACTCCACCAGGTGTAGGGCCCCGGCTCATCGGGGTGGAAGTCTCGACCAATGTCACGCCAGCCCTGCTGCTTCATGAAGCCATCGAAGTAGGCTCGCTCCTGCGGCAGGAATCCGGCGTTCTTTAGGTTGCCCTTCCAGTTCTTGATGTCCAGCTCGGTGTGGCCAACGTTGAGGTCCCCCAGCACAACGACAAACTTGCGGGTTGCTAGCAGCTGGGTCATGCGCTCCGTCATGGCATCCAGGAACTTGTACTTCTCAACCTGCTTGGGGGTGTCAACCTCACCGGAGTGCACGTAGGTGCTGACAACGGTTAGGCGCTCGCCGGAGTTCTCGCCACTGAGTTCAAACTCTGCCTCCAGCCAGCGGCCCGCGCTATCGAAGTCATCGGGGCCAAGCACGGTGGAGTGGGCCACGGCAGGAACCGAGCTGACAACTGCAACTCCAGCGCGGCCCTTCGCGGTGGCCACGTCGTGGAGGATGTGCCACTCCCCGGTTGGGCTGGCGTCGGTGACGGTTGCAAAGAGGCCGAGGATGTCCTCGTCTGCCGCGCGAACCTCTTGCAGGCAAAGGATGTCGGGGCGGGCCTCGCGCAACCACTCCACCATTCCCTTGCGGAAGGCGGCACGAATGCCGTTGACGTTGAGCGTTATAACCTTGAGCGGTGCGTTAGACATACCTACAGTTTAAACTTCCGTAAACTTCAGTTGTGGCAAAGCAGTTACTGGTTGGAGCGGGCGTTGGCTCCGGCATTGCCCAGGCCCCGGCGTTTGTGATGCGTGCTGCCGACTCCCACATCGAAAACCCGTCTAAGCATCCCGACACCCTTGGGCTCGACTCGGTGGAAGCTGCCATCGAATCGCTTGCCGCGCAGCTTGAGGGCAAGGCCCGCGACCCGCTGACCGGCAGCCAAAACAATGGCGGCGATGTGCTTTTGGCACTGGTGGCAATGCTTCGCGACCCTGCCCTGCACGAATCCATTCGGGACTTCATGGCCAGCGGCTCCGGGGCCGAACGCGCGGTTCGCGGCGCGTTCAACGGTTTCGCCAGGAAACTGGAGAAACTGGGCGGCTATTTTGCCGAGAGAAGCGCCGACCTGCAGGATCTGGCCAACAAGGTGGTTGAGCGCCTCAGCGGCCGAACCGCCGAGGAAGGCTTCCCGGAGGAACCGTTCGTCCTGATCACACCCGAGCTCTCGCCCATCCTGGCAGCGGAACTGCGCAAGACCAAGGCCGTTGCAGTAATCACGGAGAAGGGTTCCGCCACCTCGCACTCAGCAATCATCACCAGGGGCGCCAACCTGCCAACAGTGATGGGCGTGCTTGGCTGCAGCGAGATTGAGGCGGGGGAGTCCATCCTGGTGGATGCAACCAGCGGTCTGGTTTACGTTTCTCCAAACGAGGAGGAGTTGCGCAAGTACGCAACCGCCACCCATCCAACCACCACCATGATGGAGATTCTGCCAAGCCCCGATGAGCTGCCGGTGCGGCTGATGGCCAACCTTGGTTCTTCCTACGAGATCCCAACCGCCATCAAGGCCGGCGCGCAGGGAGTTGGTCTGTTCCGCACAGAGCTGCTGTTCCTGGGTCACAAGCGGCCGCCCACGCTGCAGGAGCAGGTGTTTGAATACACCAAGCTGCTCGCAGGCTTCCAGGGTTCGCGGGTAATCGTGCGCGTCCTCGACATCGACATCGACAAGCCGCTCAGCTTCCTTCGTCCCGCCGGAACCGGTCGTTATCGCAACCGCGGCCTCCAGGTTCTACTCGCCAACCCCGCCGTGCTCAAGACTCAGCTGGAGGCCCTGGCGATGGCGGCGGACTACTATCCGGGAACCGAACTCTGGGTTATGGCACCGATGGTGCTGAGCGTGAAGGAATCCAAGGAATTTGTTGACCTGGCCAGGTCGGTTGGCCTCAAAAAGGTTGGCGTAATGATTGAGGTTCCAGAGATGGCAAAGCGCTGGAGCATGCGGCGCCTGCTGAGGTTTGTGGACTTCGTTTCGATTGGAACCAACGACCTGACTCAGTATGTGCTCAACCGAAGCCGCTACTCCTCCAACATGCTGCTGAGTGAGACCCGCAACAACAGGGTGCTTTCGCTCATCGATGTGGTGATTCAGGAGTGCAAGCGAGCCAAGAAGCACGTGAGCGTGTGCGGCGAGGCTGCCTCCGACCCCGCCAGTGCCAAGATCTTCATTCGCATGGGAGTGAGCAGCCTGAGCGCCTCACCGGCTCTAATCCCGCCGCTCATGCACTCGCTGGCGCACTAGGGAAAGTTGTTAGGCGCTCTGCGCCACGATGGGGCTGTCCCAGCCGCCGTACTCGCCACCGTAGTGCTTCACGATGAATGCGATGTCCTCGCAGGCGGCGTTGATGTCTTCGGGGGTCAGCTTTAGGAAGTGCATCACCAGCACCTGGCTCTTGATGGTGCGGGTTACCAAAACAGTTTCAAAGCCAGCCGCCTTGAAAGCGGCCTCCGCGGCCTGAGCCATGAACTGGTTGGCGAAGTAGCAGAAGTGCTGCACCCTGTGGGTAGCGGTGAGCGAGTCGCCGGCGCCCTGACGGCGCTCCAGCAGCAACTCGTTTGCCTTGCCAAAATCCCACATTGTGTTTGCGTATCCCCTTGCTCAGGTTTAATGTTCCCGCCTGTCTCAAGGGTTAGGGGGTAGCGACACAACCCAAAAACGGATTCACCGGTTAAGGCAAGAGGCGCCAACCCTGGGGTTGGCACCTCTTTGCGCTTGGGGGGGGTTATGCCCTGCCGCGCAGAATTGCGTTCTTCACCTCGGCGATGGCCTTGGTCACCTGGATGCCTCGAGGGCAGGCCTCGGAGCAGTTGAAGGTGGTGCGGCAGCGCCACACGCCCTCTTTGTCGTTCAGGATGTCAAGGCGCACCTGAGCGGCCTCATCGCGGCTGTCGAAGATGAATCTGTGAGCGTTCACGATTGCGGCCGGACCAAAGTACTGGCCGTCTGTCCAGAACACTGGGCAGCTGGTGGTGCAGGCCGCGCACAGGATGCACTTGGTGGTGTCATCGAAGCGCTCGCGGTTCTCTGCGCTCTGCAGGCGCTCGCGCTCCGGGTTGTCACTCGCAATAAGGAACGGCTTCACATCGCGGTAGGCCTGGTAGAACGGGTTCATGTCAACGATGAGGTCTTTCTCAACCTCTAGGCCCTTGATTGGCTCCACGTAGATTGGCTGCGAGAGGTCTAGGTCCTTCAGCAGCGTCTTGCAGGCCAGGCGGTTGCGGCCGTTGATGCGCATTGCATCCGAGCCACACACGCCGTGGGCGCAGGAGCGACGGAACGAGAGCGAGCCGTCGATCTCCCACTTGATCTTGTGCAGGGCGTCCAGCACGCGGTCGGTGCCGTACATGGTGAGGTCAAAGTCTTGCCACTTTGGCTCGGCGTCAACCTCAGGGTTGTAGCGGCGCACCATGATGGTGACGTTGAACGAGGCTACCTCGCCCATTGTGGTTTCTGTTGCAGCAGACATTTAGTACTTACGCTCCATTGGCTGGTAGTTGGTGATGGTGACTGGCTTCCAGTCGAGCTTGATGTTGTCGCCAGGCTTCTTAGCGACCTTGTCGGTTAGGT
>JBJTNC010000027.1:0-5367 GCA_046073865.1 Micrococcales bacterium
TCGAACGCCCGACTTTACGTGAATCGGGCTAGCGATTGCCTCTACCCCGAACGATTGTGCGGCGGCTTCGATGGAAGCCAAGTAATATGCGCCACCGCGGGGTGCGTTGCCGGATTGAAGATGGCGGTGACCCTGGAGACGAGGTCTTTTTGCAATTCACCTTCTGTTAACTCTGGAAACAGGAAAAATTCAACTGAAGCAGAAAAGATAAAGGCTATGACTGAAGCTCAATCCAGCGCGCCCGCGCGCCGCAAGCTCAGCACCAAGCCGCACTCAACCGCCGACCGCGTTTTCTACGGTCTAGCCAGGGCGGCAGCGTACGGTGCAATCGTGTTGGTTGGGCTCATCCTCGTGTTCCTCTTGCTGCGTTCCGGCAGCACCTTTGCCCAGCAGGGAATCAACTTCATCCTCGGAAGCAAGTGGAACGGCACTCTGAATCCACCAGTTCTGCAGATCGGGCCAATGCTCTGGGGATCAATCCTCATTGCAATCTGCGGCGTTCTTATCGCGGTTCCAATGAGCATCGCAACCGCCTACTTCATCGAGTTCATGGCCACCAAGCGTGTTGCCAAGGTTGCCACCATCGTCGTGGACCTCCTGGCGGCAATCCCATCGATTGTGATTGGTCTCTGGGGTCTGCAGGTGTTTACCCCGATTGCCGCGCACTGGGCTCAGCTTCTCAACAAGGGTCTCGGCTGGCTACCGTTTTTTGCCAACGACACCGGCATCTTCCGCGGCTCACCATTCATCGCCGGCTGGATTGTTGCAGTGATGATCGTCCCAATCATTACCTCAGTGACGCGCGAGATCTTCTCCCAGATGGACCGCGACATCATCAACGCCGCCCTGGCGCTCGGCGGCAGCACCGCCACCTCGTTCTTCAGAGTGATCCTGCCAACCGCTTCGGGTGGAATCGTGGGTGGCGTCCTCCTCGGTCTAGGCCGCGCACTTGGAGAGACCGTAGCCATCTTCTTCGTCCTCAACCTCACGTTCGAGGTCAACTGGGTTGACGTGGTTTCCAACCGCGGTGGCTCCGTGGCATCCGTCATCCTCAGCAAGTTTGGTGAGGCAACCACCCAGGAAATCGGCGGACTCATGGCCGCGGGACTCGTGCTGTTCATCATCACGCTTCTGGTCAACTGGATTGCCGCCTGGATCGTGAACCTCGCCCAACCATGGAGGCGCTAAATGACTGACGTGACCGTTTCCATGGATCCGGGTAACCTCGGCCCGTTGCCTCGGCCCGCAAGCGAGCCCTGGAATGCCAAGAACCCAACCCGCAGCGCCAAGATTCTGCTGGCGTCAACCCTGCCTGCGCTGGTTTCGCTCGCCATCGCGTTCCTGGCAAAACTAGACCCGGCAGTGGCCATGATTCTTGTCTTCCTGCCGCTCCAAATCATCGCGAGCGTCTGGGTTGGAGTCAACCTCTACGGTAAGAAGGGCTTTGCTGACGCGCTTCTCGTGGTTTTCACAATCTTCTTCAGCGCCTTCGTCGGCATCCTGTTGACCAGCGTGGTCTGGTCTGTGGTGTCTCAGGGCCTTCACGCCATGAGCCTTCAGTTTGTGACCCAAAACAACATCTACATCACTCCAACCACCAGCCTCGACTACGGTGGCGTTGGTCACGCGATGCTCGGAACCATCCTGATTGTTGGATTCACAACCCTTCTGACTGTCCCACTCGGCCTCCTGGTGGCCGTGTACCTCACCGAGACCACCTCGAAGCTGCGCACAGTGGTCCGCACGCTGGTTCAGGCAATGTCGGGTCTGCCATCGGTGGTTGCCGGTCTGTTCATCTATTCAGCGCTGATTGTTCAGTTCCACATCTCCTACGGAGGCTGGCTGGGTTCGCTGGCGCTGCTGCCGCTAATGCTCCCTACGGTTTCCCGCGTTGCCGAGGAGGCACTTCGCCTGGTTCCTCAGGAGCTGCGCAACGGTGCCCTCGCGCTGGGTGCCCCGGCCTACCGCGCATTCCTGCAGGTTACGCTGCCGGCTGCGCGCACTGGGCTGGTCACCGCCGTCATCCTCGGCATCGCTCGCGTTATTGGTGAGACAGCACCGCTCATTCTCACCGTGAACAATGCCAACGGCACCGTGCTGGACCTCGGCAAGCCGATGGCATCGCTGCCCACCTACATCTTCCAGTTCATCGCCAACTCCAACGACACCAGCACCAGCCGTGCCTGGGGTGCCGCGCTCATGGTGCTGATCCTGGTAACCATCCTGTTCACCGCAGCTCGACTCGTTGGACGCGACAAGCGTACGGCCAAGAGAAAGTAAGACCGATGACCATTGAGAATCCTCATCTTCAGGCCAAGGACGTAAACGTTTGGTTTGGGGAGCGCCACGTTTTGCGTGACGTGAACCTGGTTTTCCCTTCCAACCAGGTGACCGCCCTCATCGGGCCATCCGGCTGCGGCAAGTCCACCTTCCTTCGCACGCTCAACCGCATGCACGAGCTCATCCCCGGTGCCGGCTTTGCCGGCGAGGTGCTCCTGGACAACCAGGACATCTACGCCCCTGAGATGGACCCAACAAAGGTTCGCCTCAGCATCGGCATGGTCTTCCAGAAGCCAAACCCGTTCCCAACCATGAGCATCAAGGAGAACGTTCTCTCCGGTCTTCGGCTGAGCGGCCGCAAGACAAACGATGCCATGGAGCTGGTTGAGACCAGCCTGAAGCGCGCCTCAATCTGGAACGAGGTTAAGGATCGTCTCAACGACCCAGCGCTCTCGCTTTCCGGTGGACAGCAGCAGCGCCTCTGCATCGCTCGCTCGCTTGCGATGAACCCAGAGGTTCTGCTCATGGATGAGCCTTGTTCGGCTCTCGACCCAGGTTCCACTCGTCGCGTGGAAGAGACCATCATGGAGCTCTCCCCAACGATGACCATCGTCATTGTTACCCACAACATGCAGCAGGCGCAGCGAATCAGTGACCAGACCGCGTTCTTCCTTGCCGAGGACGGAAACCCTGGCCGCGTGGTTGAGTTTGGATCCACGGAGCAGGTCTTCAGCAAGCCGATCGACCCTCGCACCAACGACTACGTCAACGGCCACTTCGGCTAGATTTGGCCATTCCCGGCGGACGCCTTCAGGAAAGTTAACTTTAGGTTCATCTTCTGGTTACCTATTGAAGGTGTCGTTGTTTACTTTGTGAAGTCACTCTAGAGATGCACCTATTACTGGGTTCTAACAAGGAGAAAACAATGCGTAAGACCGCCGGCCTTCTCGCCGCAGTTGCAATCGCAGCAACCGCGCTCATCGCGTCGCCTGCAAACGCTACCACCCCAACCATCACCGCTGGTGGTTCGTCGTTCAGCGCTGGCATGTTCAGCACCTGTGCTGCTAACTACACCAACGCAACCGTGACCTACACCTCGTCTTCGTCGGGAACCGGCCGCACCAACTTCGCAAACGGCACCTTCGACTTCGCCGGCTCGGACAGCGCTTACGGTGCTGCCGACAGCCCTAAGCCTGCAACCGGTACCTACAAGTACATCCCAGTTGTTGGTGGCCCAATCGCCCTGATCTACAACGTTGCCGGCGTACCTGCACTTCGCCTTGACTCCGCAACCGTTGGCAAGATCTGGCTCGGCACCATCACCAAGTGGAACGACCCAGCCATCGTTGCTCTCAACAAGGGTGCCAAGCTGCCAAACGCAAGCATCACCCCTGTCTACCGCAACACCAAGTCGGGTACCAACGGAAACTTCTCGGGCTACCTGGCTGCTAACGGTGCTGCCGGCTGGACCAAGGACCAGACCTGGACCAACGCAACCGGTCAGGCAACCCCAGCAGGTACCGGCGCCGCCGACTCCACCGCAGTTGTAACCAACGTTCGCAGCACCGCTGGTGCAATCGGTTACGTAGACCTCAAGGATGCAGTTACGGCAGGCCTCAAGGTTGCAGCACTGAAGAACGCCGCGGGCCAGTTCCTGAAGCCAACCGCTGCAGCTGCAGCTAAGTTCCTTTCCAGCCAGCCAGTTGGTGCAGACGGCCAGGTAAACATCAACTGGGCAAAGAAGATCGCCGGTGGTTACAACGCCTCGCTGATCACCTACGCTCTGGTGAACACCGGTTCCGCTACCAACAACGGTGCAGCTGTAAAGAGCTTCATCCAGTACGTGCTGAACACCTGTGTTCCAGCAAACGCATCGAAGCTCGGCTACGTCGCCCTCTCGGGTGGCCAGGCTGCCAAGGCTCGTGCGCTTGCTCTGCTGATCAAGTAACAAACCCGAAAGAGCAGGGGTGGCGGTGCGAGAGCGCCCCACCCCTGCTTTTCGCTTGACCAAATAAACTGAGGGAATAATGTTTGTGAAAATCGCCCGAGTGCTCGCTGTGGTGAGCGTTTCAGCAGTGGTCCTTACCGGATGCACTCCGCCGATGCCACCAGACGTAAAGGCCGCCGCTCTGGAGCAGACTCACACCTGTGTGCCAGGCGCAGTCAACGTTCAAGCTGGCGATGCGATGACCGATGCAATGTCTGGAATCCAGGCAAGCATGCAGGGCGCCTGCCCCAAGATGACCTTCACTCAGGCCTCTGCCGGCAACCCGGCAGACCTCTACATTGGTGCCGCTCAACCGGCAGCCGCAGACTGCAAGCCAACCACAACGGTTCCCTTTGCGCTGGACGCAGCGGTGGTAAGCGCCACTCTCAGCCAGGCCGCTGGCCTCATCCTCAGCCCGGCAACCATCGCTGGCATTTTTGACGGATCCATCACCAAGTGGAACGACCCCGCAATCACAGCCGACAACGGTGGTGTTGAGGTTTCTACCGGAGCCATCAAGGTATTCCCCTACAGCGACCCGCAGTCGCTGGCGGCCTTAGGCAACTGGTATCACTACCTGACCGGCAAGAAGTTTGCACCCACGCTCGTCACCGCAAAGAGCGACCTTTCGGTTGCGGATCTCGGTACCCTGCCGGAAGACTCCGTCGCCCTCATTTCGTATTCGCTCAACTCCATGTACAGCGTGAACGCAATGGTCCCGCCGCTTCCAGCGAGCGTTCTGGTGAGTAGCAAAAACTCCAGCGGTGTTGTGCCGGACATGTCCGGAATCGGTTCGGCGGGAACGCAGTACTCGTTCAAGAAGGCCGGAAATAACATTGCGCTCACGCTAGATTTCAAGGCCAAGCCGGTTGCACCCGCTGGTTCAACAGACGCGGTTGATCCCTACGACGCCATCTTCCCGGTGAATATTTCCATCTGTGGAACCGACACCAAGCTGCAGCACGCTGTTGGCCTGTACTTCACCCGTCAGGACTCGCAGGGCCAGCTGACCAACTACGTGGCACTTCCCGAGCCGATTCGCGAGGAGTCGCTCAACCAGTTCTCCATTGGCCTGCCCGAGCCGAAAATCACCGCGCCGG
>JBJTNC010000028.1:0-3874 GCA_046073865.1 Micrococcales bacterium
GAGTCCCACGATGCTCAGCCAGAGCGCCACGGTTGGAATCTTCATTGGCCCAAGGTAACCGTGGCAGCCGGGGTGGAGCAGTTCGGTAGCTCGCCGGGCTCATAACCCGGAGGTCGTAGGTTCAAATCCTGCCCCCGCAACCAATAGAAAACCCCCACTGCTCGGGGGTTTTCGCCTTTAACGGCTGTTTCAATCCAAGGCGGTTTTCCCAGCGACCGGGCTTTCGGTGCAAACCCGGGTGGTGCGTGATTGCTGGTCGTGCCCGGTTGCTGGTAGCGGCTCTCCTGTGAATAACTAAAAACGCCACCCCGGCTGCCACGGTTACCTTGGGCCAATGAAGATTCCAACCGTGGCGCTCTGGCTGAGCATCGTGGGACTCACCGTGCAGATGGTTCCGAGCGGAACTCAACCCGCGCAGGCTTTAGAGTGCCGGCACCGCGCGGCCTCGGCACCGGGGCTAGCCTTGGGTTCGCAGGTGGACGGCAACTTCGTGACAATTTGCCTCAGCCATCGCCAGGTTGTGACCAAGACCCCACCTAAGTCGGCTGGCGGCCAAAGCCCCAAAACCCCAATCGTGAAACAGCCTCCCGTCGAGCCCGTGGCGAGGGCCCACTCCAGAACTCACGGCGTTTTGCGCGGGGCGGACGGCAGCTACACCCCGGTGTTGGCGCAGCCGAGGGCGTTTCCGGTAACCACTAAACCGGGCGAATGGGTAACCCTCGCCTCCGTTCAGCCTGAAAGGTTTGGATTCGATCACCTGCTGGGCAGGCAACTCTCCATTCGCTTCACTCCTGTGGCCCAATCCTGGCAACTCAGCGATGGTTCGCTCGTCAAATCCAAGGCGAGGTCCTGGACCTGGCGGCACGCATTCCAGCGGGAGGGCAAGTACTTGGCCACGCTGCGGGTGACCTATCTGGTGCGGTTCAGAATCGGCCTCGCGGCGTGGCAGAGGGAGCCGGACACAATCACGCTGCCCGCCCAGCCGCTCGAAATCTCGGTGGGCCAGGCTTCGGCCGTCCGTGTGGTTCTGGTAAAAAACCGGTGAATCCTGTCACAGCATCCGTTTAGGCTGTTATCAGGATTTACTCAGACTTGATTGCGAAACTCTCTTTCGTAGCTAGTTTCGGAAGGCGCAACACAGACTATGTCTAACAACCAGAACAGCCAGTACGTTTACGACGCCGCGGGTCCCAGCCAGGCTCCCGCAAGAATGCCTGCGGCCAGTTACCGTCGTCGCGCCCCGCTGCTCCCGGTAATCGCCATCAGTGCGGGCCTCAGCGCCCTCATCAGCGGCGGCACCGCGGTTGCCGTATTCGGCCTAAGCGGCACGAGCGACACCGTCATCGTGAACAACTCTGACTCCGTCAACTGGGTCACCGCGGTTGCAAAGAAGGCATCCAACAGCGTGGCCACCATCTCGGTAAGCGATTCCAGCGGCGACGCCGGCACCGGATCGGGCATCGTCCTTACCTCGGACGGCTACATCCTCACCAACACTCACGTGGTCACCCTTGAGGGTGCAACCGCCAAACCATCCATCGATGTGAAGACCGCCGATGGCAAGGTCTACGGCGCAACCGTGGTTGGAACCGACCCAACCAACGACCTCGCCGTGGTGAAGATTCGCCCGCTCACAAAGTTGACCGCCGCCACCTTCGCCAACAGCGACAAGCTCAACGTTGGCGACAACGTGGTGGCAATCGGCGCACCCCTGGGCCTCGACGCAACAGTCACCAGCGGAATCATCAGTGCGCTCAACCGCACCATCCAGGTTGCCAACTCGGCACCGAGCGGCGGCTCGGGCGGTGGGCTGAAGTTCCTCGGCGGCGGTAACGCATCTGGTGCAATCAGCATCACCGTGATTCAGACTGACGCCGCCATCAACCCGGGTAACTCCGGCGGCGCACTGCTCAACGACAAGGGTCAGGTGATTGGCGTGAACTCGGCAATCGCAACCGCTAGCTCGTCAAGCGTGGGTGGGCAGTCCGGATCCATCGGCGTTGGCTTCTCCATCCCTGGAAACACGGCGCTTCGCATCGCACACGAGATCATCAAGTCCGGCAAGGCAAATCACGCCATGCTCGGGGCCTACATCTCGGATGCCGTCACCGGCGTCAGCAGCGGCTTCTCCACCGGCGCCAAGGTGGAGTCCCTGATGGCCAAAGGACCGGCCGAAAAGGCGGGCCTCAAGAAGGGCGACGTTGTCACGGAGTTCAACGGCAAGCCAGTTGCCACGGCCTCGGACCTCACCGCGGATGTGCGAGCTGAGGCCCCCGGAAGCAAGGTCACTCTAACCGTACTTCGCGCGGGAACAACCCTGAAGATAACGGTGACCCTGGGCAACGCGGTTAACCTAAAGTAGTCACTTAGACAACTTTGGAGGCGTGGATGAACCACTTGGAACACGAAGACCTGGGCGACACCGCAATCGGCGGCCAAACCGCCGGCCAGCTTCTGCTGGAGCGCGAAACCCAGGAGTTCATTGAGCCGGGCGATCACGAGCGCTACTCGCACTACGTGCGCAAAGAGAAAATCGTTGAATCGGCCGTTCTCGGCGTTCCCGTCACCGCACTCTGCGGCAAGAAGTGGGTTCCGGGCCGCGACCCCCAGAAGTTTCCGGTTTGCCCGGTTTGCAAAGAGGTTTACGAGGGCCTGAGGCCCGAGGGCGATGGCGGCGACAGCCCGAGCGATGGCTCCGGCGGCAGCGCCGACAACTAAACTTTCAAGCGTGAACGACGCACCAATCGGCATCTTTGACTCCGGCGTGGGAGGCCTCACGGTCGCGCGCGCCATAATCGATCAGCTGCCGAACGAGTCCATCATCTATGTTGGCGACACCGCCAACGGCCCCTACGGGCCGCGACCCCTCAAGGAAGTGCGCGAGCTCGCGCTCTCCGTGATGGATCGGCTCGTGGACGAGGGCGTCAAAATACTTGTAATCGCGTGCAACTCCGCCTCGGCTGCCGTGCTTCGCGACGCCCGCGAGCGCTACACGCTCGGGCGCGGAATCCCTGTTGTTGAGGTAATCCAGCCGGCAGTTCGCCGTGCGGTCTCGGCAACCCGCAACCGCCACATCGGTGTGATTGGAACCAACGCGACTGTTGACTCCAAGGCCTACGATGACGCTTTCGCCGCCGCGGTAGACGTGCAGATCACCAGCGCCGCCTGCCCCGCCTTCGTTGAGTTTGTGGAGCGGGGGGTCACCAGCGGTCCAGAACTCATGGCAGCGGCCGAGGCCTACCTGGCGCCCATCAGGGCCGCGGGTGTAGACACGCTTGTGCTCGGCTGCACCCACTACCCGCTGCTTTCCGGAGAGATCGGCTACGTGATGGGCGACGACGTGACCCTGGTATCTTCCGCCGACGAAACGGCCCGCGACGTCTACCGAACCCTGGTCAAAAACGATCTCCTGCGCGCCAACCCCGCTCCGCCAACCCTCAGGTTCCAGGCAACGGGGGATGCCAAACCCTTCGGCCGCCTCGCGCGCAGATTCCTGGGTCCAGAGGTAACCGCGGTTGAACACCTGCCGGAGGCGGGTTCCGGGGCGAGCTCAACCGCCTACCCTGTCACAGAGACCATAAACATCAAAACCATTGCAGAGACCGAGGGATTAGTTTGACCCGCATCGATGGCCGCAGCGCCAATGAACACCGCACCGTGACAATCGAACGCGGTTGGAACGACCACGCTGAGGGTTCGGCGCTCATCAAGTTTGGCGGCACCCGCGTGCTCTGCACCGCCAGCTTCACCGCGGGGGTACCCCGCTGGAAGGTTGGCAAGGGGGAGGGCTGGGTCACGGCCGAGTACTCGATGCTGCCAAGGGCGACCCACGATCGCTCGGACCGCGAGTCGGTCAAGGGCAAGATTGGTGGCC
>JBJTNC010000029.1:0-17258 GCA_046073865.1 Micrococcales bacterium
TCTTTCGATCCCCTGTGGCCTCAATTACTTCGGCCAGCGACCTATCAAACACCGATGGCACGAAGCGGTCGAGGCTCTCGCGGATTCCGCTGAATAGCCGCAAATAGACGCCAATTTCGGCAACCGATGACGCTGGCTTGAACTCAACCGTGGCGATGTACTCGTTCAGCTTTGCCGAGAGGGCCGGGAAGGTTTCGTCGCGCAAACGCTTCGCAACCGCCACCACGTTTTCAACCTCTGCGGCATTTTCGAAGCGAGCCTGGAACCAGGCGGAATCCTGCGGCCCAAAGCGGAACTCACCCAATTCGAACGCCTCGGTTAGCGCGGCCAGAGCGGCATCGCGATCGGGGTTCGCGGCAAGGTTCTGCCTCGAGATTCGGGCACTGGTCTCCGGCGCATGCGGCATTGCGGCAAGTTCGGCAAGCTTGCCCAGCACGTGAGCCACACTCACGCCCAGCATTGGGTCAACGGCGTGCAGCCCCTGAACGTAGGCCCCGTAGCGGTTTGAGATCTCCTGAAGGTCTACCGCAGCGGTTCCGCTGACGATTCCCTTCGCCTTTTCGTTGCGGCTGATAGCCGAGATGGCGTCCATCCAGACCGAATCAGACCTGGTGACCAACCCGTCCAGACCCAGCGAGGCAACTCGCTCGGCAAGTTCGTGGAGCGTCTGGCGCCGTGGTGCCAGAATCAGCGTGCGACGGCGTGCCGCGGTTAGCGCCGCAACTGTGTTCACAACCGTCTGGGTGTATCCGCAACCGGGTAGGGTCTCCACGGCAAAGGATTGGCCAGCGATGGCCCTAGCCGCAATCCTGCGCTGCACGTCGTCGGCGTCTGCAACCGGATAAACACCATTCGACGCGATGTTTCCGAGCGGCTCTGCCTCGGCATCGCTTTCGGCCAGGCGGCTGAGCACCGGAACATCGATGTTTTTGACATCTTTCAGCATGGCCGTTGGCGCGGTGGTGAAGTTGCCAAGGGCAAGGATGTTCTTGAGCTCGGCCTTAGCCTTGGTGCCTAGGAATCCGGCAAGCGACTCCAGAAGCGAAACGGGAACCAGGTCTGACTTGGCCTGCACTTTGCTGAGCAGGTGACCCTCGTCGAGATTGATGCCGTAGCAAACTTCGAGGTTGTCAACCAGAGCCGGGTTCACGATGGGCGCGCCGTTCTGGCGGATTTCGTAGTCCTCGGCGGAGCGAATGAGTTTGATAGGCCAGAGCAGGATGGGCATCCGCAGATCGAAGCCGTCGGCTTCGAGCCCGATTAGGCCACCCGCGATGTAACAGGTTTCCAGGCCGTAGTGGTCTCGCAGTTTGTGCGTCTTGCCATCGATGCGCTTGGCGGCGGCCAGCGCCTTGGAGAACGCCAACGGGTCTCTAACAAGGTTGCTAAGCAGCGATGAGCCGGTTGACACGAACTGGGCCATGCCCCCGGGATGCGCGCGGTCGAGGTCGATCTGGCAGAAGGAATCGAACTCGTACGTGAGAAGCGGGTTGGTAACGCCGATAGCCTGGATCTCGGCCCGCCAGGCGTCCCAAACCGCTCTGTTGCCTGGGGTTCCCGGAGTGTACTCGTTCACAGGTCAAGCGTAACTTTGCCAACCTGCCCAGACCCTTAGCGCGGGCAGTGTGTTAGCCATATTGACTCCGCCCGCCCCTTGGGTTGCGTATTATTTAGGGGTTGCCATTGCAGATGGCGAAGGCTCCATAGCCCAGCGGATAGATCGGCGGTTTCCTAAACTGTGCGCCCGGGTTCGATTCCCGTTGGGGCCACGGTTCGCGCCTGAAAGGCGCGCAACCGGCACTAGCCTAAGGCGAAGCCCGGTGGGGCCACGGTTCGCGCCTGAAACGCGCGCGAGGCTATAGCGAACGCCTGGTCCACTCTTCAACGTGCTCGTGCAACTCTGGCACCAGCGCCAACTGCTCCGGCTTCATCAGCACACTTCTCATGATTCGCGCGCTCTCGCGGTCCATCACCATGTCTATGCCGCGGGACAGTAGGTTGACCGGCTTGGCGTTGTAGGTTGCCAGGTGGGTTTGCTGAGGTCTTGGGCAGTCAATGGCGTTGAGGAATGTGTCGTGCGATACCTGATCGAGTTTGGAAATGCTCGGCACCTTGGCCAGGTAGGCGATGATGTCTAGCTCGGGCTTCTGGTAGGGCTGCAGCACATCAGAGCGCGAGATGAGGTCGTACCACTGCACGGCCGCCTGGCGACCCGGCCTCAGTATGGCTCCCAGACCATCGGGGGTTAGCGGAAATACCTCCAGGGTTGCCCAGAGCGCGGCAGCCGCTGCTCCCGCACGGGAGGTTTCCAGCTGAATCTCGCCGTAGTGCAGGTCCTCGCTGGCGAAGTATGTGTACGGCGAATCGTGCTTGTAGTAGGGGCCAATCGTGCGATCGCGGAACAGCACGGCGCCGCAACCGTACGGCTGGAGACCGTGCTTGTGCGGATCAACCACAACAGAGTCGGCATCGCGAATCGCCGCGTAGTGTCTGTAGCTCTCAGGGTCAAGCGAGTCTTCCAGGAGGATGAAGTATCCACCGTAGGCTGCGTCAACGTGAACGCGCGCACCGTACCTGCGGGCAAGCGGCAGGATGTCCGCGAGCGGGTCAACGGCACCCAGACCTGTGGTTCCAAGAGTGGCAACCACAACACCGATGTCGCCCTTCTTCAGCCTGTCTTCCAGCGCGTTCAGGTCCATTCGACCAATAGAGTCGGTCGGAATGGCAAAGGTTGGAACGTTCAGCACCTCGCCCATGCGGCTGTGCACGTAGTGGGCATCGGCTGAGTGCGCGATTGCCTTTCCAGGGTTCACCTCGCGCGAGATCCAGAGCGCCTCCAGATTCGCCGTGGTGCCACTCCAGGTCAGGTGCCCCAGGAAGCTCTCCGGGTCATAGCCAAACATCGTGGCCATCTTGCGCATCACTTCGCGCTCCATGTACGTGGTGGCTCGGCCGCCATCGATGCTGTGGTTGTTTGGGTTGAGCATCATGGCAGCGATGTAGGCTGCCTGCGCAACCGGGTGCGCCGGCTTCAGCATCTGGGCCGCGTACTGCGGGTGAAAGTACGGGTAGTTGTCTTCGAGACGATTCACCAGGGTATCTAGAACGCCGCGCACCGCATCGATGTTGGCCTTCTGAGAAATGTGGGTGTCAAATGGGCCGAATGTAGCCATCTGGGCTTCCATTTTGGAAACCACGTCCCCCACCAGGTCGCTCAGGCGAATAGTCTGTTTCATCGTTGAAAACCTCCGCATTCACTCTAGGACATTTGCTTCCAAATGAATCGGCGTTTTGGGTAACGATTTGCTAGCAGACCTTGCCGTCGCTGTTGGCGTCTCGGTACCAGAAATACTCGGGGTTGTACTTCTTGAAGTACGGGCCGTAGCCGGCCTTGTTGGCAGCCTTGCAAGTTGCAAATCTTGGGTCCAAACCCTTTTTAGACTTGGGAACCACGTTGCTGGTAACAGAGCCACCGCCGCTCGGCAGCGAACCGAAGTACTTGATGTACGCGTCTTCCCAGTTTGTGGCAATCATTCGCTGGGCAAGACGGAGAGTGATGGCGCCAGAGCAAACCAGGCTGTGCAGCTTGTTTTCAATTTTGTCCTTTACCCTCGCGTTCGCGTTGCCGGAGTAGGGTTCCGGCCAAAGGTTTCTGGGGTCGCTCGGGGCGCCACCGAGTTCGAGGGAAATAAGGTGGTCCTCTTCGTAGTCACCCGTGTTGTAGTCGCCGTTCACCGCGTAACCGGATCGAAGCTGATGCACCTTGAGGGCCGTTGTGTATGAGGACGGTGGGCGAATGGTGGAGGTGAATCCGGGAACGCAGATGGTCTGTTGAATGTTGGACTGCGTAACGTTGGGGTTCAGGGCGCCGGGTGTTTTGGATGGGTCCGGCATGAGACCGCTGAATACGACCACTGCTGCGGCCACGAACTTCAAAAACATCTGTCCCCCTGAGAACTACCTATTTAGGTTAAACCCTTAGGCGGCGTAGAGGTAGTTGTCCCAGCAATCCTCTGCGCGTTCGGCACCGCGCAGCAGCCAGACTCCACCGGTAGGCATCCTGGGCGTGAACCGGAGCTTCCAACCAATCTCGGTCAGCGTCTTGTCGCTCTTTGCGTTATTGCACTTCAGGCAGCATGCAACCAGGTTCTCCCAACTATCGGCGCCTCCCCTGCTCTTGGGGTAAACGTGATCGATAGTGTTTGCGTGCCTACCGCAGTAGGCACAGCTGTTGTTATCGCGGCGCAGCACTCCGCGGCGGGTAACCGGGATCCTTGAGGTGGTTGGCACTCGAACGTAGCGGGCCAATAAAATCACGGATGGCAGCTCGAACTCCTCGCTGGCCGCGTGCACATAAACCTGCGATGGTTCAAGCACGGTTGCCTTGTCACTCATCACGAGCGCCAGCGCTCGCTTGAACGAAACCACTCCCAGCGGTTCGTAACCTGCATTCAATACCAGTGTTCGCATTGCCTGTCCTTTCGAATTCACCCAAATGGCTTATGGGTTTTCGGAAAGTCCGCCCCAGGAGAACGAAAAAAGCGCCGTCAAATTAATGACGACGCTTATTTGCCCAGACCGGGTCGGCAGGAATGTTGGAACTGATGTTCGTGCTTGGCGGGCACAACCTTCAGGCTCATAACTACCTCTCCGGTCCACCCAGATAGTGGACTTAGGGTCAGGTTAAGCCCATCGATGGGTGATTTTGGTAAAGAAACACCAAAGTCTTGGTAACGATTTAGGCGCGACTACTTGGTGCCGAGGCGAACGAAGAATACGTTCGGGGTGAAGATTGGGGCAAGCTTCACGGTGTCGCCAACGCGAGGTGCGTGATAGAAAAGGCCGTTGCCCGCGTAGATGCCGTCGTGCGAGAGGTCATCCAGGATCACCAGGTCACCGGGAAGGGCGTCTGCTTCCTTGACGACGATTCCCATGTGTGACTGCGCGATCACGGAGTGCGGGAGGTCGAGACCGAACTGCGAGAAGACAAAACGCACGTAACCCGAGCAGTCAAAACCGTTTGGCGTTTCGCCACCGAATACGTAGGGAGTGCCAACGTACTTGCTTGCCACCTTCAAAATGGTGCTGCCATCGAGGGTTGAGTACGGAGGGTTCAGAACGTAGTCTGGCGCGGTTGGGCCGGTGTAGCCGCGGTTCTGGTTCAGAAGTCCGTTGATGGTGTTGGCGCTCGCGCTCGCGTAGGCATCGCGGTTGAAGCTTGGAACCAGGATTGCCGCAACCGTGGTGCTCTGGGTTCCGCCGAGGCGGCTGAGCGAAGCCGCGTTAATGGTGCTTAGCCCGGCGAGGGCTGAAACCTCAGGGCTAAAGGCGTAAGCGGGAAGAGCTACCGTGCTGAAGATACCGGCCGCAATTGCCATGGTGAATCCGTTGCGAACGTTGCGTCTGCGGTACCACTTTGCCCTGCGCGCACCGGCAACCACATAGCGGCCGGTGGGGATTAGTTCCTGGGACTCGGCAACGATGACCTCGGCAACCTTGCGGGCGCGACGAAGCTCGCGCTTTGCTGCGCGCGACTGCTTCTTTCGCTCTGCCTCGCGTATTGATCTACGCGAACGCAGTTCCATCGTTTCGAAAACGTTTATCTCAACGTTTGCGCGATGACGACCGTTGCTCTGCTTGGCCAAAAACTAGCCTCCAGGTTGTTGGGTATCTTCCAATTTTACCGCGAACCCCCAAAACAATGCCAGTAAGTTCTAAGGAACTTAAGCAGGTTACCCGGGTACTCTCAGATTTGATTGCCTACGTGAAAGCTGGTTTAACCCTCAACAAACAGGTGGGCAGCGTCATCTATTACGAGCGACTCCCCCTCGTGCGCACCCTCGAGCCTGATGAAAACTCTTCTAGCCCGGTGCTCAAAAGTTAGCCTCGCGCCTGGCACAATCCCCAGTTGGCGCAGGTCGGCTAGTAGCTGAACATCCACCTGAAGCGGTTCACCGATGCGCCTCAGCGTATAGACCTTGGTGGGGTCCGAGAAGTCGAGGGTGGAAACGCTCACAACACCATCGTGGAATTTGGGCGACTCTTCGAGGCCCAGCTCCTGGAGTCCAGGAATAGGGTTTCCGTACGGCGAGACGTGTGGGTTCTCCAGGAGCGTGAGGATCTTCTGCTCAACCATCTCGCTCATCACGTGCTCCCAGCGGCAGGCTTCCTCGTGCACGAACTCCCACTCCAGCCCGATGACGTCAGCCAGGAGGCGCTCGGCTAGCCTGTGCTTGCGCATCACCTTGGTTGCCTCAGAGCGCCCCTCGGAAGTGAGCTCAAGGTGGCGGTCGCCGCCAACCTGCACCAGGCCGAGGCGCTCCATACGCGCGATGGTCTGGGAGACAGTTGGACCACTGTGGTTCAGGCGCTCCGAGATCCGGGCGCGCATGGGAACCTGTCCCTCTTCTTCGAGCTCCAGGATGGTTCGAAGGTACATTTCGGTGGTATCAATGAGGTCGGTCACGGGGCTTCCCTTTGGTCTCGCGGCACTGGCTCTATTATCGCCTGCCCGTGAGCTAGCTCAACGGCTCTCGGTAAACTTGTGTCATGGCAGACATCAAGATTCCAAGCGAACTCCTCCCAGCAGACGGCCGTTTCGGCTGTGGACCATCGAAGGTTCGCCAGGCTCAAATTGATGCCTTTGCAACCCACGGCGCAGCGCTCATGGGAACCTCGCACCGGCAGGCACCGGTTAAGAACCTGGTGCGCCGCGTTCAGGACGGTCTCATGGACCTGTTCCACAACCCAGAAGGCTACGAGATTGTTCTCGGCGACGGCGGTTCCACCGCATTCTGGGACGTTGCCTCGTTCAGCCTTGCCGAGGGCAAGGCACAGGCCCTAGTCCACGGCGAGTTTGGCAGCAAGTTCGCCTCGGCCCTCAAGGCTCCGTGGCTGCAGGCGCCAACCGTCATCAGCGGAACCCCTGGCAGCCGACTCGAGCTGCAGGCCGAGGCCGGAGTTAGCCTCTACGCCTACGCGCAGAACGAAACCTCCACCGGTGTTGTGACCCCGGTCAAGCGCCTTGCGGGAGTTGACGAAGGCGCCCTGTTCCTCACCGATGCAACCAGCGCTGCCGGCGGAATCGACTTCGACGCCACCGAGACGGACGTCTATTACTTCGCGCCTCAAAAGAACTTCGCATCCGATGGCGGCCTGTGGCTGGCCCTCATGTCGCCAGCCGCCATCGAGCGCGCCGAGCGCATTGCGGCAAGCGACCGCTACATCCCAGAGTTCCTGAGCCTGAAGACAGCCATCGATAACTCTCGACTCAACCAGACCCTAAACACCCCGGCCATCTCAACGCTATTTTTCCTAGCGGAGCAGGTTGACTGGATCAACGCCAACGGCGGCCTGGCCTGGGCCGATGCCCGCACCAAGGCATCGTCGAAGTTCCTATACGACTGGGCAGAGGCGTCAAACTTCGCCACCCCATTTGTAACCCAGGAAGCACACCGTTCGCAGGTGGTCGTGACCATCGACTTCGCGGACACCGTCGATGCATCGCAGGTTGCCAAGGTTCTTCGCGCTAACGGAGTAGTGGACACCGACCCTTACCGCAAGCTGGGCAGAAACCAGCTGCGTGTTGCCACCTTCACCGCAACCGAACTTGAAGACGTGAAGCAGCTAACCCGCTGCATCGACTACGTGGTGGGTCAGCTGGCGTAGGCTAAAGCCAATCTAGGTTTTGCCACGAAAGGGGTTCCAGATGGTTCGCTTCTACCTCAAGCACGTTGAGAGACGACCAGATCCAGAGCCTGTGAAGGTGAACCCAAAGCGCGCAATCGTGGTGGGGTTAACGCTCTGGTTTGTGGCGCTACTTACGCTTCTTGCCGCCCCGAATGTTCTTCCACTTGAAGAGCCCCTTGCCTTTTCCACCTGCGGAGTCGGCATCGTCCTTGGCTTCTGGGGCCTCTGGCACGTTCGCAACCGCCGAGTCTGACGGTTCCGATCCATCGCCGGAGTTGTTCACATTAGGCTCGCTGGCGTCAGCGGACTCTGACTCTTCAGCCAGATTCATTCCCTCGGAATCGTCCTCAGCGTCGTCGGCTTCCTCGGCCTCCAGCGCGGCAGCGGCTGCAGCTTCTGCTTCGAGCGCGGCTTGAAGCGCCTTGTAATCGGCCAGTCGCTCGCTCCAGGGAACCCACTTTGGTGCCACAAGGCTGGACTCACCGGGAACCAGGACGACCTCGGAAACGGTGGCGTCCCAGCCATCGATGAAAAGTGTTACGGCAATCTGCCAGTCGGGGTAGCCCTTGAGCTTGCTCTGAAACAGGAATGTGAGAACGCCATCCTGGTTTTCCTGCAGGCTGCGCGTGAACTGTCCCACGGCTGCCTCGCCGTGGGATTCAACTGCCGCCGCGCGCGCCAGCTCCAGGAACTTGGACATTAAGCCTCTAGCTCGTCGGCCAGCTTGCGAAGCAGTGCGGCAATCTTCTTGCCCGCTGCACCCTCAGGGTGACGACCATGCTTCAGGCCACCGTTGATCTTGTCAAGCACCGCGATGGTGTCTTCAACGATGATGGCGAGGTCGTCTGCTGGCTTGCGGTGAGCCTTTGCGAGGCTTGGCTTTGGCTCTAGAAGGCGCATGGTGAGCACCTGTGGACCCTTGCGGCCGTCAACGATGCTGAACTCAACGCGCGACCCCTTGCGGATGGTGGTGACACCGTCTGGAAGGTTGGTGGCGTGTAGGAATACCTGCTGGCCCTCATCGCTTTCGATGAAGCCGTAGCCCTTCTCCTCGTCAAAGAAGCGAACTTTTCCGGTAGGCATTTGTCCTCTTTCGTAAAAACCAACCCATAGTTACCGCACTGTAACTAACCGCCATTCTGAGGCACCTGCTCCCCGTATTAGGCTAGAAGGATGCGCGAAAACCGTTTCGAGAATTCCCTGGCCTTCATTGCTGCCGGCACCATCGGCTTTTCCATTTTGGCAATCCTCATCGTTGCCCTCGCCTCGCTATTCAAGTTCCAGATTCCGGGCGCAATCATCCTCATCCCCATCATCGGGCTTCCGCTGGGGTTCGTTCTGGTTTTTGTTCTTCTCATCACAGCCATCGTTCGCAAGGCTCGCGAAAACAAGTAGCCTGCGGCTACTTGGGGGGATAGGCAGACATGAGCGACCTGCTTAACCTTGCAACAGACCTGAAGGCCCGCGATGACGCCCAGCTGGTTCGACTCCTCGAGGGCCGGGGCCACGTTGGTTCGCCAAAAGACTTCTTCGATCTTGCCCAGGCGCTGATAAACCCCAAGAGCATCATGGCGTCGCTCTGCACCCTCACCGTTGGCGAGGTTCGCGCCCTGTCGCACCTGGCCAGCCTGAACACTGCACACCCGGGCATCGATGCGGTAGCTGCAACGCAAATTCCCGGGCCTTGGATTGAGGCCCTGCACGCCAGGGGCCTAGCCTACAAAACCGCCTCCGGAGTCAGAGCGCTGGACTCGGTAATAGAACTTGCCACTCCCCTCATTGCTTCGCTGCGACTGAGCGGGCCAGAGCACCCCACCGAGCCGCTGCTTGCGGAAGACGTAAACCCGAGTGAGCTCGGGCAGGCTGCGATTGCCGCATTTCAAACCCAGCAGGGCGTGTACGAGCTACTGCTCGACGCTGAAGCAAATCAGCTCAAGCACACGGGGAAGACTGGTTTCGGCGTCTCGGACGTGAAGCGCATGGCGGCTCATCTCAACCTGGACAACGGTCAGGTCAGAGCTCTTTACCGGCTTGCGGCTCAGCTCAACCTGCTTCAGCTGATTGGCGAAACCTGGTGGTTCACCCCCGCTGCCAGGAGCTTTGTTGCATCGTCCATACTCGACCGCTGGCGAGCGCTCTCAAAGCAGTGGCTGGCATCACTCGGCCCCCTCGGCGCGCCAGCCCTCGCTGCAGAGCTGACCCAACACGGCCACAGCAGCCTGATCGAGGCCTTGCTCCAAACCTTTCCGCTTCGCGACGAGGCCCTGCTGGAGCAAATCAAGGAGCTCGCGGCGCAGGCAGAGGCGCTCGGGCTGTCCATCGATGGCAAGCCTTCCGCGCTGCTTACCAACTGCCTGGTTGGCGGCCTCGACCTCGCCTGCGACATGCTGGCTAGGCACTTGCCGGGCCTCCAGCACAGCCTGATTGTGCAGGCAGATCTCAGCCTGATTGCTCCGGGCCCCCTCGATGGGGCAACCGAGGCAACGCTTCGAATGTTCGCAAACGTTGAGCAGGTGTCGGTTGCCAACACCTACCGGCTCTCGGCGCAGTCCATCAGCAGGGGCCTGGAGTGCGGGCTCAGCATCGATGGAATTCGCAGCGCCTTGCTGGAGCTAAACTCACGCCAGCTTCCACAACCCGTTGAGTATTTGCTCACCGATACAGCAAACAAGTTTGCCCAGCTGCGCATAACCGCGGGTCCGGGTGGCTCCGAGAAGTCGGTGCTAACCGCTTCAGACGCGCTTCTGCTGACACAGGTGCTGAACGATTCGAGGCTTCGCCCGTTTGCGTTCCAAGCCACCACGGCCTCGTCAATATCAACCAGATTCGATCCGGACGTGGTGTACCAGTCTCTCCGGGAGCAGGGCTACCTGCCGGTGATTGTGGATTCAAGTGGCGCCGTGGTTTCTCCGCGCCGGCTGCTTGCGGTGAGTGCGCTTGCAGATTCGGGGGCGAACCCGCTTCAGGTGCTGATCAACAACCTGCGCGAGGCAGACCGCAGGGTTGGCAACCAACCGGACGACCAGGACATCACGCGTCAGGTTCAGCTTGCCATCAAGAGCAAGGTCACGCTGCTGGTTTACGCCACTGACCGATCCGGCAAGGAGGTTGAGTTCAAACTGCTGCCAACCGCCTTGGCCAATGGCCGACTCCGCGGCATGGACTGGCGCAGCGACGTCGAACGCACGCTTCCGCTCGAACGCATAGCGCGGGTGGAGTTAGGCTAGAACCTATGTCCTCCGGCCCTCTCATCGTTCAATCTGACAAGACTGCCCTGCTAGAGGTTGATCACCCCGATGCCGCAGACGCGCGCCACGATCTGAGCATTTTCGCCGAACTAGAGCGTGCCCCGGAGCACATTCACACCTACCGCATCACTCGCCTTGGGCTCTGGAACGCGCGGGCCGCTGGGCACGACAGCGACTTCGTACTTGGCGTGCTGGACAGGTACGCCAAGTTTCCTGTTCCAACCGGAGTCCGCAACGACATCAGTGACACCATGGGGCGTTACGGCAGACTAACCATCCAGCGCAATGCCGAGGGCGACCTCGAGCTGCACTCGGACTCCCCTGCGATTTTGATCGAGGCGTCGAGACAGCGCAAAATCAAGGAGCTGCTGGAGGGTCAGGTTTCGCCAACCGCATTCAAGATCCTTCCCTGGGCGCGCGGCCAGGTTAAGCAGGAACTGCTGAAACTGGGATGGCCCGCCGCAGACCTAGCCGGTTACGCCGCCGGAACGCCTCACGAGATTGCCCTGGCCGAATCCGATTCATTCAAGATTCGCGACTACCAGCGGGCCGCTGTTGACAGGTTCTGGGATGGCGGTAGCGGAGTTGTGGTTCTCCCCTGTGGTGCGGGTAAGACCATCGTTGGCGCAGGCGCCATGAGCGTTGCCAAGACCAACACCCTCATCCTGGTTACTAACACCGTGAGCGCAAGGCAGTGGAAGAGCGAGCTGGTCAAGCGCACCACCCTCACCGAGGACGAGATTGGCGAGTACTCGGGCAGCACCAAAGAGGTGAAGCCAGTGACCATTGCCACCTACCAGATTCTGACCACCAAGCGTAAGAACGAGTACGCGCACCTGGCCCTGCTTGACGCCAAGGACTGGGGACTTGTTGTTTACGACGAGGTGCACCTGCTACCCGCGCCAATTTTTAAACTGACGGCCGAACTTCAGGCTCGCCGCCGACTCGGCCTCACAGCAACCCTGGTGCGCGAGGACGGCAAAGAGGGCGACGTCTTCAGCCTTATTGGCCCGAAGCGCTACGACGCGCCCTGGAAGGACATCGAGGCGCAGGGCTACATTGCCCCGGCCGCGTGCTTCGAGGTTCGCATCGACCTGGGCGAAGACGAGCGCCTGGAGTATGCCATTGCCAACCAGGATGAACGCTACCGATTGGCGGCTACCAGCTCGGTGAAGCTGGGCGTTATAACAAAGCTCCTGGAGAAGCACGCCGGTGAGCCAACCCTGATCATCGGTCAGTACCTGGACCAGATCGCGGCGGTATCAGAGGCGCTGAATATCCCTAAGATCACCGGTGACACCCCGGTGGATGACCGCGAGCGCCTTTTCCAAGAATTCCGCGATGGCAAGATCACCGCTCTGGTGGTGTCTAAGGTGGCCAACTTTTCGGTTGACCTGCCGGAGGCATCGGTGGCAATCCAGATCTCCGGGTCTTACGGCAGCCGCCAGGAGGAGGCGCAGCGCCTCGGTCGCCTGCTGCGTCCGAAGGCGGACGGCCGCAGTGCATCCTTCTACACCCTCATCGCCCGTGACACGGTTGACCAGGACTTCGCCCAGAACCGCCAGCGGTTCCTGGCCGAGCAAGGTTACTCGTACACCATCCTCGACTCAACCAGTCTTTAGCGTCTGGGCAGAACCCCTGTAGCAAAATCCCAATTTTCCCCCAGCCCACTCTCAGGAAACTCACAGAGTGAAAGGGGAAACTTGAGACATGAATAATGCTGAAGGCGTAGCTATCAAGGTTCTCGTTGTAGACGACGAGGCCAGCATTCGAGACCTCCTCACCCGCACCCTGCGATTCGAGGACTTCGAGACCATGGCGGTTGGAAACGGCGCCGACGCCATCGATGCTGTGGCAACCTACCAACCGGACATCATCCTGCTTGACGTGATGCTGCCGGACATGAACGGCTTCAGCGTCACCAAGAAGATTCGCTCGCAGGGCATTACCACCCCGGTGCTTTTCCTCACCGCCAAGGATGAACCAGAGCACAAGGTGCAGGGACTAACGGTTGGTGGCGACGACTACGTGACCAAGCCCTTCAGCCTGGCCGAGATTGTGGCCCGCATCCACGCCATTCTGCGCCGCACCAAGGCAACCCGCAACGACGACTCCATCCTTGAGGTTGGTGAGGTGAGCATCAACAACGACGCTCACGAGGTATTCGTAAACGGCAACCTCATTGACCTCAGCCCAACCGAATACAACCTGCTGCACTTCATGATGAGCAACCCAAACCAGGTTCTCAAGAAGGAGCAGATTTTGAACCACGTGTGGGAGTACGACTTTGGCGGAAACACCGCAATTGTGGAGTCTTACGTTTCCTACCTGCGCCGCAAGCTTGACGCCGAGACCAGCGAGCCGGTGATTGTCACCAAGCGCGGCGTTGGCTACATGTTCCGTTCCAGCAAAAAGGCCTAGCGTGTTTGTTCGCCTCGGAAGGGCCTGGGAGAGCGTGTCTCTCAGATCCAAGCTCACCAGCCTGAGCGTTGCCATCATCGGAATCCTCATCCTGGTTTCCAGCTACGGCACCTTGACGATGATGCGCAACTACCTGCAGCAGAACACCGATGGCCAACTGGTTGCCACCGCCCAGACCCTGATGCACGAGAGTCCGGCCTACCTTGATGACCGGCTGTCAACACAGCAGGTTCAACTTCCGCGGCTGCCAAACGACTACTACATCGCATACCTGGACAACAGCACAAACCTGGTTCTGGGTCTGGTTTCTTCAACCCGAAGCACGCAGGATACCCCCGACCTTCGCGCCTTCACGCCCGCCTTCGTGCTCTCAAAGCACGGGCAGGCCTTCGAGATGACTTCCAAGACCGCCACCGGTTCCACCCGCTCCTGGCGCGTGATCGCGGCGCCACTAGACCACGGTGCCGGCGTCCTGATTGTTGCCATTCCAACCACCAGCGATGACGACATCCTCGATCGCTACCTACGTATTGGTGCCGGTTTCGGCACCCTGCTGCTCATCTTCAGCGGAATGGCCATTTGGTACACCATCAGCCAGGCGCTAACCCCGTTGGGCGAGGTTGAGCGCACCGCGGCTGCCGTTGCCGCCGGTGACACCAGCCGACGCCTCCTCGAGCGCCCTGGCAAGACCGAGATGGCGAGGCTGAATCGCTCTCTCAACTCCATGCTTGACTCCATCGACGGGGCACTGCGCGGCCGCAACCAGACGCTCAAGCAGATGCGCCAGTTTGTTGCAGACGCAAGCCACGAGCTGCGCACCCCGCTGGTGACAATCCGCGGCTACGCCGAGCTGTACCGCATGGGTGCGCTGAAGAAGCCCACCGATGTCTCGGAGGCCATGGAGCGGATTGAATCAGAGGCCATGAGAATGACCGACCTCGTGGAGAGCCTGCTCACCCTGGCCCGCCTAGACGAATCCAAGGCCCTAGAGGCACAGCCGGTTGCGCTTGTGGAGCTCGCTCGCGTTGCCGCCAAGGATGCCTCGGTGGCCGATGGAAGCCGCCAGATCAACCTGGTCTCGCTCGATGGCAAGGCCCTGGGCAAGAGCACGGAATTTATGGTGAGTGGAGACCAGGCTCAGTTGCGCCAGGTGCTAACCAACCTGCTCGCTAATGCCTGCCGCTTCTCCCCCGATAAGGCGGCCGTAGAGGTTGCCCTCGGGCTGATGGACGACAAAACCGTACTAGAGGTTCGCGACCACGGTGAGGGCATCCCGGAGCAGCTTCGCTCCAAGGTTTTTGAGCGGTTCTTCCGCGCCGACAACTCGCGAAATCGAGAGACCGGCGGTTCCGGGCTCGGCCTCTCCATCGTGGAGACCATCGTGAAGCGTCACGGCGGAGAGATTGTGGCGCTCGAAACCCCGGGTGGCGGGGCAACGTTCAGGGTCACCCTGGCTACCGCGTAGTTCCAACCAGGTTCTAACGCCCAGTTATCAACAGATGGCTGGGCGTTTCGCTTTCTGCGGCGGCGGCGATGGCAACCTAGCCTAAACAGAAAGGAACCAAATGACTCGCATTCTCGTTGACAGCGAAGAGGTGCTGGCCGCCAACAGCGTGGTTCAGCAGACAATCCAAAAGCTTCAGGGCGATGTAGCAACCCTGCACAGCCAGCTGACCAACCTTCAGGGCTCCTGGCAGGGCCAGGCAGCTAACTCCTTCCAGGAATTGGCGGCCAAGTGGCGAACCACCGCTGGCCTCGTTGAGCAGCAGTTGGGTGAGATTGGCCAAGCGCTAACAGTAGCCGCAAAGCAGTACGCCGAAATTGAGGCTATGAACCAGAGACTTTTCCTGGCCTAACCAAACCCAAAAATAAATCGAGGGTGCCCGCTTGGGCACCCTCGATTTCTTGTAACTTCTTAGAAGTCCATGCCTCCACCAGGAGCAGCCGGCATTGCTGCGGCTGGCTCTGGCTTGTCGGCAACTACTGCCTCGGTGGTGAGGAACAGACCGGCGATCGATGCGGCGTTCAGCAGGGCCGAACGGGTCACCTTCACTGGGTCCATGATTCCGTTGGCCAGGAGGTCAACGTACTCGCCGGTTGCAGCGTTCAGACCGTGGCCTGCTGGCAGGTGCGAAACCTTCTCGGCAACTACGCCGGCCTCGAGGCCTGCGTTGATGGCGATCTGCTTCAGCGGTGCAGCAATTGCAACCTTGACGATGTTGGCGCCGGTTGCCTCGTCGCCCTTGAGCTCGAGCTTCTCGAATGCAGCCTTGCCAGCCTGGAGAAGCGCAACGCCACCACCGGCGACAATGCCCTCCTCAACAGCTGCCTTAGCGTTGCGGACTGCGTCCTCAATGCGGTGCTTGCGCTCCTTGAGCTCAACCTCGGTTGCTGCACCCGCCTTGATGACTGCAACACCGCCGGCAAGCTTGGCCAGGCGCTCCTGCAGCTTCTCGCGGTCGTAGTCGCTGTCGGTTGCGGCAATCTCGCGTCGGATCTGCTCAACGCGACCCTGGATCTGAGCCTGGTCGCCAGCGCCCTCAACGATGGTGGTCTCGTCCTTGGTGATTACCACCTTGCGGGCGTGGCCCAGCAGGTCGAGAGTTGCGCTCTCAAGCTTGAGGCCAACCTCTTCGCTGATGACCTGACCACCGGTGAGGATGGCGATGTCCTGCAGCATTGCCTTGCGGCGGTCACCAAAACCTGGAGCCTTGACGGCTACAGACTTGAAGATACCGCGGATCTTGTTGACAATCAGGGTTGCCAGAGCCTCGCCCTCAATGTCCTCTGCAATGATCAGCAGTGGCTTGTTGGCCTGGATGACCTTGTCAACCACTGGCAGCAGGTCCTTGATGTTGCTGATCTTGCTGTTGGCGATGAGCACGTAGGCGTCCTCGAGGACTGCCTCCTGGCGCTCTGGGTCGGTAACCATGTAGGCGCTGAGGTAGCCCTTGTCGAAGCGCATGCCCTCGGTCAGCTGAAGGTCAATTCCAAAGGTGTTGCTCTCCTCAACGGTTACAACGCCCTCGCGGCCAACCTTGTCAATTGCCTCAGCGATGATTTCACCGATGACCGAGTCGCCAGCCGAGATGCTTGCGGTTGCAGCAATCTGGTCCTTGGTCTCAACCGGCTTTGCGTCGGCCAGCAGCTGCTCGATTACAGCCGCGGTGGCCTTGTCGATTCCACGCTTCAGGCTGATTGGGTCGGCTCCGGCTGCAACGTTACGCAGGCCCTCGCGAACCAGTGCCTGTGCCAGCACGGTAGCGGTGGTGGTTCCGTCACCGGCTACGTCGTCGGTCTTCTTGGCAACTTCCTTCACCAGTTCGGCGCCGATGCGCTCGAATGGGTCTTCCAGCTCAATTTCCTTGGCAATCGAAACGCCATCGTTGGTGATGGTGGGTGCGCCCCACTTCTTCTCCAGAACTACGTTGCGTCCGCGTGGACCAAGGGTCACCTTTACGGTGTCGGCCAGGATGTTCAGGCCGCGCTCGAGGCCACGGCGGGCCTCCTCATCGAAGGTAATGATTTTTGCCATTTAGGGTTTCTCCCGTTTGGTACTAAGTTTTGTGGTTTGGCACTCGACGTATTCGAGTGCTAATCCATTTTGGCACTCTAACCGCTCGAGTGCAAACACCGGGAAGAACAAAACCCCCTCGATTGAGGGGGTGAAGTCCTTTGGTTTTTACGCCATCGTGAAACCCAAACCTAGTTGGATCTCCCGAGTGAGACTAGAGAGGGCGTACGTTCTCTGCCTGTGGACCCTTGTCGCCGTTCTTGACGTCGAACTCCACGCGCTGGTTTTCCTTCAGTTCGCGGTATCCATCGTTCTGGATTGCCGAGTAGTGAACGAATACGTCTGCGCCACCGTCCTGAGTAATGAAGCCGAAGCCCTTCTCAGAG
>JBJTNC010000030.1:0-5758 GCA_046073865.1 Micrococcales bacterium
CACGCCGCACCAATACTCAGGTTTGAGGAAATGTGGGACTTGAACCCACGACTCAACCTTCTCGCTACGGGTTTCAAAGACGCCTGTCGGCGTCTTTGCCCACACGCCGCACAAATTTCACATTTGAGAAAAATGTGGGACTTGAACCCACGACTCAACCTTCTCGTTACAGGTTTCAAAGACGCCTGTCGGCGTCTTTGCCCACACGCCGCTCTCCTCGAATCTCACGCCAAGATAACAATTTCGCCGTGTCTGACCCGCCAGACTTAAAATGCCTGAAGCCAAAACCAACAAACTCGGGATTCGGCAATAAACTGACTCTTGCTTTTCCATCGAAGGAAGTTTCAATGACGCAAGCTCCCGCGCCAGGCGAACACGACATCGTTGCCAAGCCCCTCCGTCATCCTTGGCGAGTGGTTTGGGCAGTGGTGCTCTTGTTGGTCGTCGGCCTGTTCGCATACTCTCTGGTAACGGCTCCAACCATCAATCACGCGATGGTGGTCCAGTACCTGTTCAGCCCACTGATTCTCAACGGCGCGGTGCTCACAGTGGTGCTCACCGTGGCGTCAATGCTGATCGCCACCATCCTGGCGACGGTCCTAGCGGTGATGAAGCTCAGCGAGAACCCTCTGCTGAAGATCATCGCCACGGCATACATCGAGTTCTTCCGCGGAACGCCGCTTCTACTGCAGATTGTCTTCTGGGGATACCTGGGAATGATCTTTCCGAACGTAATCGTGGGAATCCCATTCACCAACATTGTCTTCTACAGCGCGCCAACCCACGAGGTTATCCCGATGCTGGCTGCGGGCCTCCTGGCCCTCTCACTGAATGAGGCAGCCTATGCCGCCGAGATCGTTCGTGCGGGAATCCTTTCCGTTGACACCGGGCAGACAGAGGCCGCAAAGTCGCTCGGCATGAGCAGCTGGTACACCATGCGCAAGATTGTCCTGCCGCAGGCCATGCGCGTCATCATTCCACCGATGGGCAACGAGACCATCTCGATGCTGAAGAGCACCTCCCTGCTGCAGGTGATTGCAGTGGCCGAGCTCTACACGGTGGCAACTCAGATCTCATCTCAGAACCTTGCACAGGTGGAGTTGCTCATCGTTGCCGCCTTCTGGTACCTGGTGATGAACACCGTTCTTGGCTTCCCGCAGCGCTACCTGGAGCGTCGCTACGGTCGCGGCTTTTCGCGCACCACCGGCAAGACTCGCATTGGAAGGGGTGGGCTGAATGGCGGCCACGTCTAAGACACCTATGGTTCGTGCTGTGGCAGTCCGCAAGAGCTACGGCAACAAGGAAGTTCTCAAGGGCATCACCCTCGATGTGCAGCCCGGTGAGGTTCTGTGCTTGCTCGGACCCAGCGGTTCCGGCAAGTCAACGTTCCTTCGATGCATCAACCATCTTGAGACCATCAACGGTGGTCGCATCTACGTGGGCGACCAGCTGATCGGTTACCGCGAGGCCGGGTCCGTGCTTCACGAGATGCACCCGAAGGAAATCGCAGCCCAGCGCCGAGACATCGGCATGGTGTTCCAGCGCTTCAACCTCTTTCCGCACCTCACGGCGCTCGAGAACATCATCGAGGCACCGATTGGTGTTGCTGGACTGGATAAGAAGCAGGCCACTGAGGAAGCGCTCTTCCTTCTGAAGCGTGTCGGGCTAGAGGAGCACGCAAACCACTACCCAAGCCAACTCTCCGGTGGTCAGCAGCAACGCGTTGCAATTGCCCGCGCCCTGGCGATGAAGCCAAAGCTCATGCTTTTTGACGAGCCTACCAGCGCGCTCGACCCCGAAATCGTTGGTGACGTTCTGGAGGTAATGAAGGACCTTGCCAAGTCGGGAATGACCATGATTGTGGTCACTCACGAGATTGGCTTTGCGAGGGACGTTGCAGACACTGTTGTATTCATGGATGGCGGCGTGGTTGTGGAAGCCGGCTCGCCGGCAGAAGTTCTCGACAACCCACAGCACGAGCGCACCCGCGCCTTCCTGCGTTCCGTCCGCTAGCGCAGCCTTCGGCTTTGTAAAGATTCTGTTACACATTCAGCCGAGAGCACATAAAGTCGTTCGAACCCGAATATTGTTTAGTTAGTTCCCAACCAAGGAGAAATCAATGAAGAAACTGCTCGCCGTCACCGGCGTGGTCGCAGCATCGGCTCTGCTCATCGCGGGTTGTTCAAGCAACACCGCAAGTACCCCAACCCCATCCGAGACCCAGGCCGGAATCAAGGTGGACGCAGCTGCTGCCGCGCTCCTGCCAGCTTCTTACAAGACCAAGGGAATCAACGCTGGTTCTGACATTCCTTACGCTCCAATGGAGATGTTTGACGCAAACAACAACCCGATTGGTTTCGACGTTGACCTGATCAACGCAATCGGCGCCAAGCTGGGCGTGAAGGTCACCGTTGAGAAGCAGTCCTTCGACACCCTCATTCCATCGCTGCAGTCCGGCACCCACGACGTGGCGATGTCTTCGATGAGCGACACCATTGAGCGTCAGGCAAAGCTTGACTTCGTTGACTACTTCAACGGTGGTGCAAGCCTCATGGTTGCCAAGGGAAACCCAAAGATGGTTACCAGCCTCGACTCTCTCTGCGGCGAGACCGTAGCCGCTGAGAAGGCAACCTGGGAGGTTGACCTGCTCAACACCCAGAGCAAGACCTGCACCGATGCCGGCAAGAAGGCCATCAACATTCAGGCGCTTCCTGGTGACACCGATGCCCAGAACGCAGTCCGCTCGGGCAACGCGGTTGCCTACCTCGCAGACTCGCAGCTGGCCGCATACAACGTGAAGGTTGCCGGCAACGGTAGCTACTTCGACCTAGTCATCGACCCTAAGAACCCTAACGGTTACGAGTCCGGACTAATCGGTGTCGGCGTGCTCAAGGCTAACAGCGGTCTCACCAAGGCCATCCAGGCTGCACTGCAGTCGCTGATGGACGACGGCACCTACGACAGCCTCCTGAACAAGTGGAACCTCGACTCGTTCAAGGTCGGTAGCGCCACTATCAACGGCACCAAGTAACGATTTAGTCACGGTAAGCGTTTACCGCAGACCGTAAACGATTACACGGCGGGTCTCTGGGCAAAATTGCCTGAGACCCGCCGTTTTTTCACAGAAACAGCACCTAGGCTATGGTCAGGTAAAAACCGTAAGGAACTCAATGAAGATGTCTCTAGCATCGCTCAAGCGCGGCATTTCCGCGGCAATCGGACTGATCATTTTGGTGACAGGTTCGTTCGGAATCGCTGCGCCTTCGCACGCCGCTGCCGACCACAGCGTAACCATTCACTATCACCGCTTTGCGGGTGACTACACCGGCTGGGACATTTGGTCGTGGCCTAAGGGCAAGGCTGGAAAGGCCTACACCTTCGGCGGCACTCCAGACTCCTTCGGCCAGGTGGCAAACTACACCGTCACAGGTTCGGGAACCGGCGACGTCGGCTTCATCATCCGATTCGGCGGCGACAAGTGGACCGCAAAGGATGTTGGCGCAGACCGCTACATCAGTCAGTGGGACGGCAACAACAATGCCGAGATTTGGCTAGTTGAGGGAGACGCCACCATTTACACATCCCAACCCACCATCACCCCAACCATCATCAGCGCTTCGGCTGTTGCGTTCAACAAGCTGAAGGTCAAGCTAAACGTTCCTCTGGCAGTCACCTCGGGAGACAACGGATTTGTTCTCAACGGCCCAGCCGGAACACCAACGGTCACCTCGGTCACAGCAGACGATCACCTTGCTAACTCGGTGAACCTGACCGTGAACCTCTCTGGCAACATCTCGTTTGGAAACCAGTACACCTTGTCACAGACCACCTATTCCTCTTCTGGTCTGGACTTGAGCCCGCTTTACGACAGCCAGCAGTTTGCTGATGCCTTCACCTACACCGGTAACGACCTGGGAGCTACCTACACCTCGGGTTCCACCGCGTTCAGGGTTTGGGCTCCCACTGCTTCGGCAGTGAGCCTCATGACCTACGGCACCCTTGCAAACCCAACCGCTGCAACTGAGGTCCCAATGACTCAGGACGTAAACGGTACCTGGGTGACCTCGCTCACCGGCGATCAGAACGGCCTCGTCTACATGTACCAGGTTGCCGTGAACGGCGATGTGAACCTGGCAAACGACCCATATGCCCGCGCGGTAACCCTGAATGGCGAGCAGTCAGTAGTGGTTGACCTTTCGCAGACAAACCCTTCAGGCTTCACCACCGAGACCAAGCCGGCTTTCTCCGGCAACCCAACCGACGCCTCCATCTACGAGATTCACGTTCGTGACCTCTCTGAGGACCCCTCGAGCGGCATCCCGGCCGATCACGTTGGAAAGTACCTGGCGTTCACAGACCTGAACACCAAGACTCCTGACGGCAAGTCTCTAACGGGAATCTCGTACATCAAAAAGCTGGGCGTGACTCACGTAGAGCTACTGCCGGTTTACGACTTCAACTCGGTCGATGAGTCGAACCCAACGTTCAACTGGGGTTACGATCCTGCAAACTACAACGCCCCAGAGGGCTCGTACAGCAGTGACCCAAGCAACCCAACGACTCGCATCGTTGAACTGAAGTCGGCAATCCAGGCCATGCACGCACAGGGTCTGCGCGTCAACATGGACGTTGTCTACAACCACGTGGCCAATGCAGCCAGCTTCGCCGAGCAACTTATTGTTCCCGGCTACTGGTTCCGCCACAACCCTGATGGCAGCCTCGCCAATGGAACCGGCGTTGGCAACGAGGTTGCTTCAGAGCGCCCAATGGTGCGCAAGTTCATCGTCGACAGCGTCAGCTACTGGGCCAGCCAGTATCACTTCGATGGCTTCCGCTTTGACCTCATGGGCATTCTGGACACCACCACGATGAATGCGATTCGCACCTCCCTCAACCAGATTGATCCATCGATCATCATGATTGGTGAGGGTTGGAACATGGGAAACAGCCTGTCGCTCTCGCAGCGAGCCAACCAGACCAACCTCTCGGGTATGCCTGGAATCGCGGCCTTCAACGACACCATCCGTGACGGCCTGAAGGGTTCTGTATTCACCGCTACCGATACCGGATGGGCTACCGGAACCCCAGCCGTCGGTTACAAGGTTCAGCAGGGCATCATCGGTATGTCGCAGTTCAGTATCGGCCTGTCAGGTGGTTGGGGTAACACCCAGCCGAGCCAGTCGGTGAACTACGTTGAGTGCCACGACAACCTGACCCTTTGGGACAAGCTTGCTGCCAGCACATCGCTGAGCGTGGCCAACCGCACCAAGGTTGACCAGATGATCGGCTCCGTGGTGATTTTGGCTCAGGGCGTGCCGTTCCAGCAGGCCGGTCAGGAGTTCCTGCGCAGCAAGAACGGTAACGACAACAGCTACAACTCGCCTGACTCGATCAACTCGATCAAGTGGAACCTTGCGGCAAGCAACGCGAACACCGTGAACTACTACGCGGGTCTGTACGCCCTGCGTGCAGCGCACCCAGCGTTCCGTCTGGCAACCACCGTGGCAGTACGCAGCACCCTGAAGTTTCTGAACCAGACCAAGGGCGTCATCGCTTACTCTCTGAACGGCAAGGCTGCCGGCGACAAGGCCGGAACAATCTTCGTAGCCCACAACCCCAACAAGGTGAATATGACCGTGAAGCTCCCGGCAACCGGAACCTGGAGTGTTCTTGTGAACGGCACCAAGGCCGGAACCAAGGTGCTCGCCAGGGTGAAGGGCAAGACTGCTGTGGTTCCTGCCTACAGCACCCTGGTGCT
>JBJTNC010000031.1:0-26531 GCA_046073865.1 Micrococcales bacterium
CTTCTGCTGCTCGGCCTGCTGCGCAGAGGCGTCCTCGTGCGCCTCACCGGTTTCATCCGGCGAGGTGTAGGAGTAGGCCGCGCGGTTGTCAACCGGAGTCTCCAGACCAATGGCAGCAACCTCGGTGTGGTCAGCCGCTGCCTGAACCTGTACCTCGAGGTTGAACATGAAGCCAATGACCTCCTCGCGGATACCGGCCATCATCTGCTGGAACATTCCGTAGCCCTCGCGCTGGTACTCCACCAGTGGGTCGCGCTGAGCCATTGCTCGAAGGCCGATTCCCTCCTTGAGGTAGTCCATCTCGTAGAGGTGGTCGCGCCACTTGCGGTCGATGACCGAGAGCACAACGCGACGCTCGAGTTCGCGCATTGCCTCCTCGCCAATCTGCTGGGTGCGAGCCTGGTAGGCGTAGCGGGCGTCTGAGACGATCTCGCGAGCCAGCCAAGCGGTGGTTAGGCGGCTGCGGCTGCCGGCCTCCGCCAGAACCTCTTCAATGCTGAGGTTGATTGGGTAGAGCTGACGCAGCTCGTTCCACAGGGCCTCGAGGTCCCAGTCCTTTGCGGAGTGGTCGCTGATGTGGATCTTTACGATCTCGGTGACCGCGGACTCCAGGAACTCGTCCACGCGCTCGGTGATGGAATCACCCTCGAGGATGTGACGGCGATCCGAGTAGATGGCCTCGCGCTGGCGGTTGAGGACGTCGTCGTACTTGAGAACGTTCTTGCGGATTTCGGCGTTTCGGGCCTCAACCTGCGACTGCGCGCTCGCGATTGCTCGGCTCACCATCTTGGATTCGATAGCCATGTCGTCTGGGATTCCCGGACGGTTCATGATTGCGCTGGCCGCGCCGCTGGAGAACAGGCGCATCAGGTCATCGGTGAGCGAGAGATAGAAGCGGCTCTCACCCTTGTCGCCCTGGCGGCCGGCACGACCACGCAACTGGTTGTCGATGCGGCGAGACTCGTGGCGCTCGGTTCCCAGAACGTAGAGACCGCCAACCTCGAGGACCTTCTCGGCCTCCTCGGCCACGCTCTCCTTGATGGCGGCGTAGGTCTTGCTCCAGGCTGCCTGGTACTCCTCAGGGTTCTCCTCAGCGGTCAGTCCCTGCTTCTGCAGCTCGGCAACGGTGAGGAACTCGGCGTTACCACCGAGCATGATGTCGGTACCGCGTCCGGCCATATTGGTTGCCACGGTGACAGCGCCGAGGCGACCCGCCTGGGCAACGATGACGGCCTCTCGGGCGTGGTTCTTTGCGTTCAGAACCTCGTGGCGCACGCCAGCCTTTGCCAGTAGGCGGCTGAGGTACTCGCTCTTTTCAACCGAGGTGGTACCGACCAGAACCGGCTGGCCAACCTTGTGGCGCTCCACGATGTCCTGGACCACCATGTCAAACTTGACCTGTTCGTTCTGGGAGATCAGGTCAGGCTGGTCGATGCGGATCATCGGCTTGTTGGTAGGGATTGGAACAACACCCAGCTTGTAGGTGCTGACGAATTCGGCTGCCTCGGTCTCGGCGGTACCGGTCATACCCGAGAGCTTGTTGTAGAGGCGGAAGTAGTTCTGCAGGGTGACGGTTGCCAGGGTCTGGTTCTCGGCCTTGACCTCAACACCCTCCTTGGCCTCGATGGCCTGGTGCACACCCTCGTTGTAGCGGCGACCGGCAAGGATGCGGCCGGTGTGCTCATCGACGATCATTACCTCGCCGTTCATAACAACGTAGTCCTTGTCACGCTTGAACAGCGACTTGGCCTTGAGCGCATTGTTGAGGAACGAGATGAGCGGGGTGTTGGTGCTCTCGTAGAGGTTGTCGATGCCGAGGTAGTCTTCTACCTTCTCGATGCCTGGTTCGAGAATGCCGACGGTGCGCTTCTTCTCGTCAACCTCGTAGTCGATGACTGGCTGCAGGTCCTCGACGATCTTGGCGAACTGGGCGAACCAGCGGTTGGCCTCACCGGAAGCCGGGCCGGAGATGATCAGCGGGGTGCGCGCCTCATCGATGAGGATGGAGTCAACCTCGTCCACGATGGCAAAGAAGTGGCCGCGCTGAACCAGGTCGCCCTTGTCCCAGGCCATGTTGTCGCGCAGGTAGTCGAAACCAAACTCGTTGTTGGTTCCGTAGGTGATGTCGGCAAGGTACTGCTCGCGGCGAACTGGAGGCTCCTGGCCGCTGATGATGCAACCTGTGGTCATTCCCAGGGCGCGGAATACGCGGCCCATGAGCTCGCTCTGGTAGCCGGCGAGGAAGTCGTTTGTGGTGACCACGTGAACGCCGCGGCCAGCGATTGCGTTGAGGTAGGCGGGCATGGTTGCAACCAGGGTCTTACCCTCACCGGTTCGCATCTCGGCGATGTTGCCTAGGTGCAGGGCTGCTCCACCCATGATCTGAACATCGAAGTGGCGCATGCCGAGGGTGCGCTTGGACGCCTCGCGAACCGCAGCGAAGGCCTCCGCCATCATGTGGTCCAGGCTCTCGCCCGCGGCGTAGCGGGCGCGGAGCTGATTGGTCTCGTCAGCCAGCTCGGCGTCGGTAAGTGCCGCAAACTCTTCCTCGAGCGCATTCACTTCGTTAGCAATGTTGCGCAACTTGGTAAGGATGCGGCCTTCTCCGGCGCGCAGCACCTTCTCAATGATGTTTGCCAAAACCTGCTCCAAACGTTGGGGACCCAGACATGGGTGTACCCCTCAATCTTAGGCGAAAGCCCCAAGCCGACCGGCTTGGGGCCTCACGCTCTAGGCGAACCTTTAGCAGTTGTTAAGCAAGCGTAATAACGCCGTAGTGCCAACCCTTGCGGGCGTAAACCACCGATGGCTTGCCGGTCTCGGAATCAAGGAACAGGTAGAAGGGGTGGCCCACCAACTCCATGTGGTACAGCGCGTCTTCCACAGTCATTGGAACAGTTGGGAACTCCTTGCGACGAACCTCGACCGGGCTAACCCCGAAGTCAACCTCGGCGCTCGCTTCGGCCTCGGTAGCCTCGGTGCCGCCCAGAAGAACTCCTGCGTTGACAGGAGTGACGTCCAGTTCAGCGAAGTCGGTTGCGGAGAGTTCCGCCGCCGAGTGCTGGCGGTGCTGACCGCGGTGCACCTTGCCCTTGTCGCCAACTCGGCGAAGGCGCTCGGAGAGCTTGGCGAGAGCGATGTCGAAGGCGGCAAACTTGTCGCCGGCGTGGGCCTCGGCGCGAATCACGTGACCAGGCTCAACCACGGTGAGCTCCACCTGGTCTTCCAGACCGGTGGTTTTGTGCTCGTGACGGGTTACCTTGATGGTGAGTGCCTGTGAGCGATTTGCAAGCTGCTCCACCTTGTGGGCACGCTCCAGCACATAGTCTCGGAAACGATCCGAAACCTGAAGGTTTCGGGTTGAGATGTTGACTTCCATGATGACCTCCGTCTCGGGCTTCGGTGCCCGTGAAAGCAAGTTATACCCATTTCGAGATTTGCGTGAGCGTTTTCATAAAGTTTCCGCAAAAGTCACAGCCAGCGCCACGGTTAGGCCAGCCTCACAAAGTGCTCGTTTGGCCTCTATGAGGGTTGCGCCGGTGGTTACGATGTCGTCCAGCAGCACGAGCAGGCCCGCTCCGGGAGCACCGACAGTGCGCATCCGCCCCGCAACGTTTTCGGCCCTGGCATGCCTACCCAGCCGCGACTGGTCCTCCACTTGGGCAGAAACTCTTAGCCCATCCCACACCCGAGTGGAAATCCCCGCCTTCCCCAGGCGCCGGGCAACCAGCCTAGCCAGCACGGCCGCTGGCACAAAACCGCGTCGTCTTGTTGCGCTCCGGCGGCTGGGGGCGGGAACCAAAACCACCGCCTCGCGCGCCATTGAGGAGTTCGGAGGGGCGCCGGGGCCGCGGGCGCCGGTGCCGCGGGCGCCGGACATGCTCAGCCGCTGCAGCAAGACCTCGGCCATCGGTTGGGCCAGACGCCTGCCCAGGATGGCCGAACCACCCTCCTTGAATGCGTGGATGAGTGCGGCTACCGACCCCTCGTAGTCCGCGCAGGATGCAACGCCATCCAGACCTGGGCGGGCAACTGTTCGGTAGCGGATAACCAGCCCTGCCTCACAGCTGCCGCAGAGCGGCTTCGATGGCTCGCCGCAGACGCAGCATCGCTGGGGAAACCAAAACCAAATCACCCCGCAAGAGTCTCATCAGGCATGCGGCCCGGGGCTGCCGAGGCGGGCATCGGTGGAAAAGCCGTGAAGATTTTGCCGTTGAATAACGCCGAGGCTAGTTCTCCATGTGGGAGGCTTCCACCCCGGTGGCGAGCACCGTCCAGGTGTAGCCGCGGTACTGGCTGACGTTTCCGGACTGATCCATAACGTAGATGTTTGCGCCATCGTCGCTGGCCATGATGTTGACCGCGTTGTAGAGGGTGGCAACCTCTCTCGGGTCGCCTCCGATGGAGATTACCGAGAGGTTGAAACTGTTTCCCGTGAGCTGAGCCAGAACCATCAGGTTGGTCTGCCCCGCCCACTGCAGGCTTGTGGCGTTGCCAAACACGCCCTGAATCTCGATTGGTTGACCGAAGCCCGTGACGCGTCCGGAGGCATCGCGAATCACTGATGCTAAATAGACGTTGACGTTGCCGTCTTTGTCCCGGACAGAGGTTGCGATGCGAGCGCCATCGGGGCTAACCGCGAATGCAGTTAGGCTGCGACCAACCACCCAGGAAAGCTGGCTCCAGACGCCCTTGCCGTCCGGCGACACCACGTGCACCGCGCCGTCTGCTCCAATAAGCCAGAGCTGGGTGCGCCTATCAAACCGTGGCGAAAGCAGACTCTTTCTGGTGTCGGCAAGCACGGGAGCCACCGTTGGCTTGCGCAGGTCGGCCGTGAAGACTCCGCCCGAGGCCACCAGCGCCACCTTGGTTTCGGAGCTGCTGACGGCGAAGTCGGTTGCCTTGAGGCCGGTGACCCAGGGAGTTGCAGCCGAGAGAGCCGACCCGCTAGGTCCAATCAACTGCTGGAGTGTTCCGGCTCGGAGAACGACCGGGGCAAACGCTCCCGACAAGTTGGATGCTGGGGTGAAGTCCTGAATGGTCTGCGCCGTGCCATTAACCTGCAGTTGCACGCTGGAAATATCCGGAAGCTGCTTCAGCGTGGCATCAATCATCGACTTGAATCGTCGCAGCTGAATCTTGGGGGCCTTGAGGGCGACTGCGTTTAGGTTCACCAAAGCTGTGCCCTTGTCGATGGTGACCGCCTGAATTGCCAGCTTGGTCCCGGCAGGCAGCGGCTGCTGAACCGCCGGCGCCAGCCAAGGCGTAGGACCGGAGAGGATCGCGCTCACCAAACGGGTGGCCGTCGAAGCCCTAGCCGGGAACCAGCGGAGGTCCGGCACCAGATAGCTTCCGGCACGGTCCATGAAGTAAACGGGGTAGCTGTGGAAGATCACGTCGAATACCGGGCGAATCATGACAACCGCGTTTGGGGCCTCCGAGATTCGCCACTCGCCCGCCACCTTGACCAGTTTGAAGTCAAGCGACACCTTGGCGTTGCTGGCGGCACGGGAATAGGTTCCCAGTGCATCAACGGTGGCCGATACCCCGATTCGGACGGTGGCATCGGTGCTGGCCCTGAAGGTTGTGGTCTGGCCACCGGATTGGATGTAGACGCGATCGTTGGGGCTCCAACTGGCCTTGAAACTCGGCGCCAGGTACTCGCGGGCAACCTCATAGTCATTCTGAGGGCCCGTGGAGGCGTTCAGGAAGCCCGCCAGGACGTCGGCCTTAGTCTCACCAGGGGTTGGTCCACTCGGCTGGTAGTAGAGGTAGTCGCTCGAGAGCTGGCTTCCGATATCTGGCCCCTGGCGCACGCTCGAGGAGTGCGGGATTTCGGCGCAACCGGAAAGCGCAAGGGCGGAGGCCGCCAGCGCGATCACTACCTTGAAAGTTTTACTCGCTCGCACCGTAGAACCCTTCCGGCAGCTTCCAGAGCGGATTCTGCGGCGGCATCGAGAGCGGCGAAAGGCTGAAGGTTGCCCCACGCTCCCGCGGCAGTGTGAGGCGGAAGCAGGCTCCCTGGCCGGGGCGCGCCCAAACCTGCAGCCAGCCACCGTGCAGGTTGGCGTCCTCGCGCGAAATGGCCATTCCCAGGCCGGTGCCGCCGGTGGTCCTTGCCCGCGATGGGTCGGCGCGCCAGAACCTGTCAAAGACGTGCTCCAGCTGCTCCTTGGTCATGCCAACGCCGTAGTCGGTAACCGTGATGGCAACCGCCTTCTCATTCGCGCCAACGTGAACATCGATGGGTTTGGCCTCGCAGTGTTCAACCGCGTTGGCCAGCAGGTTCCGGAGCAAACGTTCGATGCGGCGGCCGTCAAGCTCAACCTCAACCAGTTCGGTGGGAAGCGAAACATTGATGCGGCTGCCCTTGGACTTGGCCAGCGGCTCGATGGTCTGGATTGCCATTCCCACCACCTGCTGGATGTCCTGCAGCTCCATGTGTGGGCGAACTCCACCGGCATCGAAGCTGGAGAGTTCCAGCAGATCTCCGAGCAGTTTCTCGAACCGGATGATCTGACTCTGCAACTCCTGGACATCGCCCTGCAGGGTTGGGTCCAACTTGCTGCGCGAGTTGAAGAGCATGTCGCCGGTCATGCGGATGATGGTCATCGGGGTGCGAAGCTCGTGGCTCACATCAGCCACAAAGCGCTGCTGCATCGATGAAATGCTGGTGACCTTGGTGATCTGCTTCTGCAGCGACTCCGTCATGCGGTTGAAGGACCTGGCCCACACCGCAATGGCGTCAGAGCCCTTGGCTGGAAGGCGCTTGCTGAGGTCTCCCTCGGCGATGTCCTCGGCAACCTCGGCGGCCAGACGCAGCGGCTTAACCAGCCAGTTGGTAACCAGGTAGCTGACCAGACCAATCAGCAGCATGGAGACCAAACCACCGATGACGAGGGTTCGCTGCACGAAGTCGAGGGTCGCCTGCTCGCTCTGCAGATCGAACACCAGGTACAGCTCGTAGGCTCCGGCAAGCGGAATCTGAATGGGGGCGCCAACCACAACGCCGGGATGTGCTCCGTCGGCGCTCGGGATTGACACCGACTGGTACTGCAGGGTTGAGACCGTGCTGGCAACCTTGGCGCGGAGCGAATCGGGAATCACCGAGAGGTCGAGGTTGGACGACACGGGCGACTGCAGAACCAGCGTGGCCGCCGCCTGCCCAGGGCTCCTAAGCAGAGCAACCTTGCGCTCCTGGGTGCCCGAGTTGGACTCGATGCTTGGCACAACCGAGTTCATCAGGGTCTGGAGCCCCGCCTCATCGGTGACGGTGGAAGCGGAAAAGGTGTTCTGAACCTCAATTACGGCGCGCTGCGATTCGTTTAGCACCTGGCTGAGTCGGGTCTGGAACAACCCGTTGCCAATGGAATACGACAGGAATCCGCCGAGCGCCACCATGGCGATACCGGTGAGAGCGAGGGTGGAGATTACGGCGCGGAACTGAATAGAGCGCCTAAACCACCCGAGGGTGGTCTTGGCTATACCGCGCAACTTCACTTAGTTCAGGCCAGCCTTGTAGCCGATTCCGCGAACCGTAACAACCACGGTCGGGTTGTCCGGGTCGTCCTCGATCTTAGAACGCAGGCGCTGGATGTGAACGTTCACCAGGCGGGTGTCTCCCTGGTACGGGTAGTCCCAAACATCCTGAAGCAGCTGCTCGCGGCTAAACACGATTGCTGGCTTTTCGGCCAGGGTTGCAAGCAGCTTGAACTCAAGCGGGGTGAGAGAGATGCGCTCGCCGTTCTTGCGAACCTCGTGCCCGGGGATGTCGAGCACCACGGGTCCGATGTTCAAAATCTTGGCCTCAACCTCGGGGGTCTTCCAGAGCTTCAACGCGTTCTTGATTCGGGCCAGCAGCTTCTCGGGTTGCCACGGCGACTTCTCGAAGAAGTCATCCGCTCCGGCGGCGAATGCCTTGTCCATCGCCTCGGCCGCGGAGTTTGCCGTGACCATGATGATTGGCACGCCAGAGAATGCGCGGATCTCCTCAACCAGCTGGAAGCCATCCTTGCCCGGCAGCTGAATGTCCATGAGCACAACCGACGGGCCGAACGCCTTGAAGGCATCGACGGCGTCATTGCCGGTTGCAACCGATGACACGGTGAAGCCGGCCTCGGTGAGCCAGCGAACGAGGAGGTTACGAATCGCCTCTTCGTCTTCGACTACAAGAATCTTGCTCGACACTGATTCTCTTCCTTAGTTCCGGCTTAGTACCGGTAGTGGTCAACCTTGTACGGACCGTTCTTGGGAACGCCAAGGTAATCGGCCTGCTCGTTGGTTAGTTCAGTTAATTCAACACCCAGAGCCGAAAGATGCAAACGCGCAACCTTCTCGTCGAGGTGCTTTGGCAGCACGAAAACGCCCAACTCGTACTTGTCGCGGTTAGCGTAGAGCTCAATCTGGGCAAGCACCTGGTTGCTGAACGAGTTACTCATCACAAACGACGGGTGTCCGGTTGCGTTGCCCAGGTTCATCAGGCGGCCCTCGGAGAGGATGAGCACGCTGCGTCCGTTTGGCAGGCGCCACTCGTGCACCTGAGGCTTGATCTCAACGCGCTCGGCGCCCGCAATCTTCGCGATGCCGGCCATGTCAATCTCGTTGTCGAAGTGCCCCACGTTTGCAATCACGGCGAGGTGCTTCATCTGCAGCACGTGCTCCGCTGTGATGATCGAGGTGTTTCCGGTTGCGGTGATGAAGATGTCAACCTCTTCGATGACGTCCTCGATGCGGGCCACCTGGAAGCCATCCATGGCAGCCTGAAGGGCGCAAATCGGGTCGATCTCGGAAACGATTACTCGAGCGCCCTGGCCACGGAGCGCCTCAGCGCTTCCCTTGCCCACGTCGCCGTAGCCGGCCACGAAGGCAACCTTGCCGCCCATGAGAATGTCGGTGGCGCGGTTGATGCCGTCGGTGAGCGAGTGACGGATGCCGTACTTGTTGTCGAACTTGCTCTTGGTGACAGAGTCGTTCACGTTGATCGCAGGGAACAGCAGGCTGCCCTTGCGGAAGAAGTCGAAGAGGCGGTGAACACCGGTGGTGGTCTCCTCGGTTACACCGAGAATTTCGCCGGCGATCTTGGTGAAGCGTCCGGGCTCGGTCGCCAGTGACTCTCGAAGGAGCTCCAGGATGACGGCCCACTCGTGGCTGTCTCCAGCACTTGCCTCTGGAACCGATCCGGCCAGCTCGAACTCGCGTCCCTTGTGAACCAGAAGGGTGGCGTCTCCACCGTCATCGAGGATCATATTTGGTCCAACGTAGTCGGCGCCCTCGGCAGCCGCCTCCTGGGTCCAGTCGAAGATGCGGCTGGTGCACCACCAGTATTCCTCGAGGCTCTCGCCCTTCCAGGCGAAGACAGGCACGCCGGCGGGCTGGTCAACGGTTCCGTTGGGACCAACCACAACGGCCGCGGCGGCCTCGTCCTGGGTGCTGAAGATGTTGCAAGACGCCCAGCGGATTTGAGCACCGAGAGCCACCAGGGTCTCGATCAAAACGGCGGTCTGAACGGTCATGTGCAGCGAGCCCGTGATGCGGGCTCCGCGCAGCGGCTGCTGGGGTCCGAACTCGGCGCGCAGAGCCATCAGGCCAGGCATTTCGTGTTCGGCTAAGCGGATCTGGTGTCTACCTGATTCGGCCAAGGCAAGGTTGGCCACCTTAAAGTCAAAGACTGGTTTGGTCACCCGTCAATTATCCCCGAATCAGGGCCAAAACTTCATCTCGGATCAACTCCATGGTCTGGGAGTTCTTGGCCTCAACGTTGAGACGCAGCAGCGGTTCGGTGTTGCTGGCGCGAACGTTGAACCACCACCAGTCCGCCTCCGGTGCGTTGCCTGTGAGCGTGATGCCGTCCCAGTCCTCGATCTGCGCGCGGTTTGCAAACGCCGCGACGATGCGCTCCTTGGCAGCTGGTACATCGGCAACGGTGGAGTTGATCTCCCCCGACATGAAGTACGGGTTGTACTGCTTGGCGAAAGCGCTGAGCGTTTCCTGCTGCGAACCGAACTCTGCCAGCACGTGCATGGCGGCGAGCATGCCGTTGTCAGCTCCCCAGAAGTCGGCAAAGTAGTAGTGTGCGCTGTGCTCGCCACCGAAGATTGCCTGGGTCTCGGCCATCTGGTCCTTGATCAACGAGTGACCGACCTTGGTGCGGTGCGGGGTGGCGCCGTCAGCCGCGATGGTCTCGGCCACAATCTTGGATGTCAGCAGGTTGTGAATGACGGTGATCTTGGCGTCAGGATTCGCCGCGCGGGCTCGGGCAATCTCGCGCCTGGCAACGATGGCGGCAACGGCCGACGGTGTCACAGGGTCACCGTTCTCATCGATGACGAAGCAGCGGTCCGCGTCGCCATCGAATGCCAAACCAATGTCCGCACCGTGCTCGACAACCGCCTTCTGCAGGTCAACCAGATTCTTCGGGTCGAGCGGGTTGGCCTCGTGATTGGGGAATGTGCCGTCTAGCTCAAAGTAGAGGGGGATGATCTCTAGCGGCAGCGCGCCAAGGTCGGCGGCATTTCCCAGAACGGCTGGAACGGTCATTCCACCCATTCCGTTTCCGGCATCAACAACCACCTTGAGCGGGCGAATGCCGCTCAGATCAACCAGCGAGCGCAGGTAGGAGGCGTAGTCCGCGAGGATGTGAACCTCGCGATACTCGCCGGGCTTCTCAACCTCATCGATGCCGGTCTCCAGGTAGGCGATGGCGCGGTCACGGATGGCTGCGAGCCCGGTGTTGAGGCTGATACCGCGAGCGCCTGCTCGCGAGAACTTGATGCCGTTGTAGGTGGCCGGGTTGTGGCTGGCCGTGAACATCGCTGCAGGAGCCTGAAGCGAACCAGAGGCGTAGTAAGACTCGTCTGTGCTGCACAGGCCGATGGAAACGACGTTGGCGCCGCGGGCCTGCGCTCCCTCGGCAAAGGCGTCCGCGAACTCGGGCGAGGAGTCACGCATGTCGTGACCGACCACAACGTCCTGGCCGGCGGCTCCCAGCTCATCGACGAATCCGGCGGCAAGAGCGGACACGATCTCGGGGGTGAGGTCGCTGCCAACCAAACCACGTACGTCGTAGGTCTTTACTATTGCATCCCAGTTGATTGTCATTGCGGCCTTTCCTGCTGCCATGCGCGCGCCCGGAATGATTCCAGCGCGTTTTCGCAGACGGGGGATATGCTACTAAACCCTTCCTTGAGTTACCCTGAGCAAAGTTTGGTCAACCTAGGATTGACACGTGAGCAACAGCCAGAATCAGCCCTCGAGACGCGACCGCCACGGCCGCGGCATCAGGCGCCCGCTCTGGAGCCCGAGGTTTGAACCCGGGGTTGCCAGGCTCGGTAATTTCAACGACACAGTGCAGGACACCGCCGCCTACCTGAGAACCCGATACCCCGATGAGTTCGGTGCTCTCGTTGCCCTGGTGAGGGACTTTCCGCCCATCTCCAACGACAGCACAAAACTGCGGCGATACGCCTTTCACAGGGAATCCAGCACCATCTACATCTACCGCATTCCAATCAAGTACCTGGGCCGAGCCTGGGACCAGGTTGAGGAGCTGATGCGGGTGGAATCGTACGTGATTGAGGCCGCCGCGGAGATGATCGGGCGCGACCCTAGGGACTTCCTAGACCCTGCGGATTAGCCGCACTTAGCGAACGCTGACGCTCAGCTTGCCACCCGAGTTGCGGTAATCCACGAAACCCAGGGCGGTCAGCTGTCCCGTGAAGTCGCTGATCATAGTGGCGGAAACGGGCTGACTTGCCGAAACCGAGACCACGCTTCCGGCGGGCAGAGCCAGAACTCTGCTGCCGAGTGGTTGCACGGCGATTGTCTGCGCTCCAGCTGGCTGGTTGCCGGAGACCTGAACCGTTGCAATTGCGTTTCCCCCGTTCGCAATCGAAACCTTGGTCACGCCACTTTTCGGAGTGGTGAGAGCCACCGGGATTGACATCGGTGCAACTGCCGGTAGCCACGCGAAATCGCTACTGGGGGTTGCCTTCGGATTGGTCCTACTCAACTTCACTCCGGCCATCACCGGCTGATCCGCGCCCACGAAAACGCTGTAGTCACCGTCACCCAGACCCGCAAGGTCAAAGGCGCCAACGCTTCCGGCTGACACCGTCTGCTGCAGCACCGTGCCCAACGACTTTGCATCCGAACCAATCACCTGGACCGTGACGCTTGCATCGCTGACACCGGGGTTGAAAACCTGGATGCTCGGGGTCAGATCCTGGTAGTCCGGGTTGGAAGCAATCATCGCCTGAGCATCTTTCGTGCCGCGCTTTAGCAGGCCCGGAATTACCAGGTTGTTGGCGGCAGGGATGCTCGGCGAGAGAAGGTCGGCTCCCGCGGAGAGGGTGCCGCGCGTGGTTCTCTCCTGAATCCAGGTCGCCAGCGGGGCGCCGGATGACACCACCTGGACCGCGAGCGCCTTCTGATCTGGTGCGAACCCGGCCAGCGGCAGGACCACGGTGCGGTTTGCGGATACCGAAATGCCGTTCAGCCCAGCGCCATCGATGAGCCCCTGCTCACCCCAGAGCCTTAGGCTGACGGTGGCGTCGGTCTGGGTGGGGTTCGCCATTATCAGCAGGGCCTCGCGGCCAACGGTGGTCACGCCACCCACCAGCCAACTCTCCGGCTCCGGGTTCTGACAGTTGGCGGCGAGAACGCCCTTGATACCGGCTGCCGCGAGCGCCTGGAACGACTGCGCCGTAAAGAGGGTGCTTGACTGCTGGGCCGCGCCTGCGGGATCCTCAACCGTCACGGCCACGGAGCTGACTGTTCCGATGGTTGCTATGGAGTTTGCCGAGTTAGCTGGCCTTGAGAAACTCGCTGCCGGGCCCTCGAGGGGAACTGCCTTCAGAGTTACTCCGGCGGGGAGGTTGCTGGAGTAGTTGACAGTGGCCGTACCTGTGCGCGCAAAGCTTGAGACGCTGGTGCCGGACTGCCCCCCGGTAGCGAATGCGGCTCCCGGGCAGACCAGGGTCAGGTCGCGAGCCTTCACCGTTGCAAGGAGCCCGGATGGAACCTGACCGAGCTGCGGGAACTGGATTCTCCCCAGGTATGAGGGCGCCAGGAAGGCGCCGGCAAGCGCGGCTGAGGCGAGCAGCCCACCGAGGACTCTCTTAAGCATCAGTAGACCTCCTGGGAGAAGCCCTCGGCTAGATCTTCGTCGTCAGCATCCGGCTTTGAAGCGCTGGAGCGACGCCTCGTGGGAATTGCCAGCAGGGCAAAAATCGCCAAAACACCAACCTGAATCTGTTTGGTTAGCGACCACTGCCACCCCTCGGCAGGCTGCGAAGCGACGGTTCCCGTGACCTTCCAGAGCCGCCCAAATTCCGTGTCGCCCACAGGTTCCAGTTGCGAAACTGTTGCAAGGCTGGCGGCCACAGCTGGCGACTGCTGCGGCGCGGGAAGCAGGACAAAGTCCACTCCCGCTGACCTAAGTTGCGGCAGCGGGTTGAATCCGTTTGCGGACACGAGATTGGCTACCAGCCTTGCCAGCGAGTGGTAGCGATGGTCTTTTGATGTCACGCCCGCCACCGAATAGTTGTACGAGGTACTCAGGTCTTCCAGCCAAACCCCACCGCCGGTTACCAGTGAACCGGAGACCTTTTGGGTGTCACCGGTGGTTACCTGCGGGCGGAGCACCAGAACTCGAGTGAGCGGATTGATCCTGGCCTGGGCCTCAACGAGTGCGGGCATCTGGGAACTTCCCGCCCAGGTCAGTGTGCTCGGAGCGACCGCGAATAGCCCCGCGAGGCCGACTACGCCTACCGCCGCGACGCTGCCCAGAATTCGGAGGGTGACCGAACTGGCGCCATCGAGGCACAGCACCAGAGCCACGGTTGCCACCAACCCGGCAAGCCCAAGAAGCGCGAGCGGCGACCCCTGGCCAAACTCCTGGGTGTCGAAGGTTGGATTGACCTGAAACCCAAGCTGCTGATAGGCGAATGCAGACACCACGGCAGCGGCGTAGGCCAGGGTTAGGAGCCCGGCCTGCAGCGGCTTCCTACCCACCGATGCCAGTGCCGCAACCGCCGTGATTGCGAGCGATAGGTAGAGTCCGTACTGCCCCAGCGGACCGGGAAGTTGACTGCCGCCAAGAAACTGCAGCGCGCTGGCCTTGGGTTCGCTGGAATCCAACCCGGGCTGGGTCAGCAACTCGAGCGGATGGCCGAGACCAACGGCAAGGTACCAGGCGAATGGCGCCCAGACCGCAAGCAGCGGAACCGGCAGCCACATGAGATACCCGATTCGCTTGAACCTATAAACCGCGAGAAAGAGGATGATTAGGGCCACGAGCGGCATAAGGCTCGGGGCGCTCGCTCCGATGATGGCGGCCAGTAGCGCACCGATTCCAACCCAGGTCCAGGTCTGAACTGAGCGACGTTCGCTTGCGCCAAGGCGCAGGATGCGGGCGAGAGTGAACACAAACCACGGCAACAGAGTTAGGGCCAGCAGCACCCCCAACTGTCCGGTCAACTGCGCATTGGTGAGGGCAGGCCAGAATGTGTAGGCGAGCGCGCCGATGGTGACGATCCAGGCCTTGCGAGTGGCGAGGCTAAACAGCCTCCAGGCAGCCGCGAAGGCGATCGGCTTAGCCAAGAAGAACAGCAGGGCTACCGAAAGCGATGGCGACCAGAACGTTATTGTGCCCAGCAGGAACAGCACCCAGTTGAATGGGTCGCTTGGCGCCGCGAGTCCGAATCCGAGATTCTGCCACGAGGCCCCGGCGCGCGAGAAGATGTGGGCCAGGTTATCGCCGAGCGGAATAACCCCTCCGCCGCTCAGGTAGCTGGTCTGGGGCCAGAACTGCCAGGAGAGAAGGGCGAGCGCGGCCATGATCCAGAGCCCCTGCGATGGCACGAAGCGGGCGTTGGTGTCTGAAAGCTCGAGCGCGGCCTCAGCAATGGCGCTCGGTTGCTCGACCTGAGCGTTCCTGCCTCGTTCAAAGTCTTCGCGGGTTGCCCGCAGTTGCCTTAGTACGGCCAGCCCCGAACGCTTTGGCCGGATTGCCGGTCTGTGTGAAACCAGCCAGAGGCCCGTTCCAAACCACCAAAATCCCGCCAGCAGAGCAGCGCCGATTCGCTCCGGACGCTTGGCAAGCAGGTACCAAACTGAGATCAAGCCAGCGATGAGCGGGGCAAGAACCGCGAGGGTGAGTGACCAAACCGGATTGGCGTAGCCGGTGAAAAGTTGGATCTGCGCCTGCCGCAGCCTGTACTCGCTGAGGCTAGAGACGGATTCGAGTGAGTCCGGCACGGCTACCCTGGCGTCGGGTGCGCCTGTAACGCGAAGCCCGGACATTCGCAGGCTTATGGCGAGGCGGTAGTAGTTAGCAATCGCCGAAGCGCCTTGCGCGAGACCACCTGCCGCCGCGAAGTCCGTGAGCCGCAGAAGCGAGCCGTATGGGGTCGCAGCCAGAAATTCCTCTCTGGAATCGTGCTGCGATTGGTCGAACTGCCCCGATGCTGGGCTAAATGGCAGCCATCCCCGGCCAACCGTTAGACCGTACTCAACCAGAACCCGCTGCCTGTCCAACCTCACTAGCTTGGGTGCAATCCAGGCGGCGGAAGGCGACTGCTCTGCGGCAATCGTGAGGCTGCGGAGCGCATCGGGGTCAGGGACCATGCCCGCGATAAGCGGCCAGATCCAAACACCTGGATCGAGGTGCCGAGTTTGTTGCAGCTGGGTTAGTGCCGAATCCAAGTCTTGAGCGCTGACAATCTCAGACGCCGCCAGAGTCTGGGATTCAACACCAGCTCGGGTCAGGCGAAGTTGCTCGTCATCGGAGCCAATTAGTAGAACCGCGACAGCCACGGGCCATCCTCAGGTTTGGGTTATGCGCGCTTCTTGAGCTTGCGACGCTCGCGCTCGGAAAGGCCACCCCAGATTCCAAAGCGCTCGTCGTTGGCCAGCGCGTACTCAAGGCACTGGGCCTTGACGTCACAGCCGGCGCAGATGCGCTTGGCATCGCGGGTGGATCCGCCCTTTTCGGGGAAGAATGCCTCGGGGTCGGTCTGTGCGCAGAGCGCGTCTGCCTGCCAACCCAGTGGATCGGTGTCAGGGTCGCTGTAGGCGCCGGTGAGGCCGAGCAGAGCTGGGTCAATGAACCAGTTTTCGGGTACTCGACTACGAGTTTCCATTTTTCCGCTCCCTTTCAACAACCTCACAGTTGCATGGTTGTAATTACACCGTTGTTATTCGCGTGAAGTCAAGTTGAGAGTAGTCAATTTGACCCCCATTTGGCAAGTCGTTGCCAAACCGTAACAAGAGGAACTGCTCGCCAAACCCCTAGCATTAACCGCATGAGCATCTTGGTCACCGGCGGCGCCGGATACATCGGTTCGCACGTCACCAGACTCCTTATTGAGCGCGGCGAATCCGTTGTAGTGGTGGATAACCTGACCAGCGGACTGGTCGAACGCATTGGCGACACTCCCCTGGTCCGCCTTGACCTCTCCGATGCAGACGCCGAATCTGCCCTCGCCAAGACAATGTCCGATTTTGGCGTGACCAGCGTCATCCACTTTGCCGCACAGAAACAGGTGGGCGTCTCGGTTGCAGAACCCGAGTTCTACTACGACCAGAACGTTTCAGGCATGCGCGCTCTACTCTCGGCAATGAAGGCATCCGGTGTTAGCCGGCTGGTTTTCTCGTCATCCGCGGCCGCCTACGGCATGCCGGACGTGGCCACCGTGAGCGAGGACGTCGTCTGCGAGCCAATCAACCCGTACGGTGAGACAAAGCTAATCGGTGAATGGATGGCGAGAAACGCATCTAAGGCCTGGGGACTCCGAGCCGCCAACCTGCGTTACTTCAATGTGGCAGGAGCCGGCTGGCCGGAGCTTGCAGACACCGCCGTGCTCAACCTCGTGCCGATCGTATTCAACGCCATCGCTGCGGGCGGGAAGCCCACCGTGTTCGGAACCGACTACCCAACCGCCGACGGCAGCTGCGTTCGAGACTACGTTCACGTGTTGGACCTTGCAAAGGCGCATCTGAGCGCACTCGATTACCTGGAGCGAGACGAGAGACCCTTCGATGTCTTCAACGTTGGAACCGGCTCCGGCAGCAGCGTTCTGGAGGTGCTGGCCGAGATTCGAAGGGTTTCCGGAATCGATTTTGGCGTGGAGCTGGCCGGCCGTCGCGCCGGAGACCCTCCAGCGCTCTGCGCGGACGTGAGCCGAATCAATGAGGTTCTAGGATGGCGTGCCGAGAAGGGCCTCGCCGAAATCGTGGAGAGCGCCTGGGAGGCTTTCTCCGCTAAGAGGTAGCGAGGAACGCGGTTCCGGCACCGGTGAAGCTGTAGAACCTGGCATCCGCGAGGTATGCGGCCTGACCAGCCCTCAGCACCTCGCGGTTTCCGAGGCTGTCTCCAACCGCGACCTCTCCCGCTGTGCAGGCGATTATCGCCGCATTCTCAATCTTGATATCCGCCAGGATTCTGGTGCCGTCAACCTCGATGCGGTACAGCAGGTAGTCCGGTGCAACCGTGGGGTAGCGCCAGAGCCCCGCCGCCAACTGCTCGCCGTGCAGCACGGGTGCCCCTGCGAGCGAGAAATCAACAACTTTGAGCAGTTCCGGCACGTTGATGCGCTTGGGCGTGAGACCGCCGCGAAGCACGTTGTCGCTCGCCGCCATTAGCTCAACCCCGAGTCCAGATATGTATGCGTGCACGTTACCCGCGGGAAGCTCAGCGGCCTCCATCGGGTGCAGTTCAACCAGGTTCAGCAGTTGCGCCACGATAATTCCGGGGTCTCCGGGGTAAAGACTCTGCAGCTGCGGCACCAGCAGAAGGTTTTGCGTCTCCACGTTTTCAACAGCGATGGGCAGGTGCGCCAGCTGAGATAGTTGCTCCGTTACCTGGTCGAGATGACCGCGCGCGCCGAGTAACTCCTCGAACAGAGCCTGGAGCCCACGCGTCCTGAGGGTGTGGAGGCAATCCGCAAGGCGAGCCTCAAGCTCGGTGAAATCTGATTGCTGGGCCTGGAGGATCAACCGCTGTAGAGACAGCGCAATGTCGGAGGCGGGGCGAAAACCGATGAGCGCCTTGAATGGGGTAAGGGCAACGATTACCTCGGGCTTGTGGTTGTCATCCCTGTAGTCACGGTCGGGCGAATCCAGCGGAACACCGAGGGATTCCTCGGCGGCAAAGCCGGCCTCTGCCTGCTGCTTTGATGGGTGCGCCTGAATGGAGAGCGGTTGCTCAGCAGCCAAAAACTTGAGCAAAAAAGGAAGTGGTTGGTGGTTCCGAAGTTGCTCCAGAGACCGCTCTTCGTTGGCAAGAGGAGTTGGCCAGGCCGGGTGGGTTCCAAACCAAATTTCGGCCATCGGCCGGCCGGTTGACTCTATATTCAGGTGATCGGGAATGAGAGTGTGAGACCCCCAGGCATAGTCGCGCGCGACGCTACTTAGTCTCTGAATCAAGGAATCCCGCCTACCGATAATCTGCTTCAAGGGTAGCAAAGCCAACTTTTCCTTTAGCCAATCACAACACTCCTTGAATAAACTGAAGAGAATTCCCCTGATTTAAAGAGATTTGGTTGTGCATGGAATCAACTCCAACCGCAATGGTGCCGACAGTTAGCCGGTCTAAGCTGCGGATTGCACTGGCCTACGTCGGAATTTTTATCGTCTCCGCGGGCGACACCGTCCGTTATTCAATCGGATTCCCGGCGTGGGGTGCGCTCTGCTTCATCCTTGCCGCGGTTTGCCTAACGCAGTTCCTGCGCAATAACCCTCGCCAGACTCTTTCCAGGATGCCTGCAACGCTCACCGCTCTGCTCGGGTACATGATCCTCAGCGTCACCTGGTCGGCTTATCCGCTCGCCACCCTGCTGGGCTTCTCGGGAACCGCGATCGCGACCATATTCGCGCTGTTTCTAGTTTCCAGCTTCAGCTGGCGCCAGTTGATGAACCAGTTTGCTCGAGTCTTCTGGGTTATCCTCGCGGCCTCATTCGCCTTCGAGATTTACGCTGCCGTTGTGGTTCGCGGACCAATCGCTCCAATCTTCAAGAACTACACCGGCCCTGTGCCGCCATCAGGGGCCTACTACTGGACCCAGGGAACGCTACTGCACGGCACCCGAATTCAGGGCATCGTCGGCAACGCAAACCTGCTGGCCTACATCGCGATGCTCGGCGTCATACTGTTCGCAATCCGCATGTCTATTCGCGCCGGCAGGTTGTTCGTGAACGTCACCGGAGTCTTGATGTCCCTGGCCGCATTCGCGCTTACCCGCTCTGCCGGAATCGGCTTCGCCACCGCGATGGTGATCCTTGTGGCTCTGGTTGCCCTAATTGCCGAGGGCCACGATAGGGAGACCCGTCACCGCTACTACCGCTTAGCCTGGACTGGCATCGGAATCATGGTTTTCTTCATCCTGGTTTACCGAAGCCAACTGTTCACGCTAATCGGTAAGAGCCCGGATATGACCGGCAGGCTGGACATCTGGAAGGCCGTTTCGGGGCTCATCGCGCAGCGCTGGTTCCAGGGCTGGGGTTGGATCTCCTACTGGATGCCTGGAGTCAAGCCTTACGACGGCTTGATCGTTCGCGACAACGTGACCTACTACCAGGCCCACGACTCATACCTAGATATGTGGCTGCAGCTGGGCGTAATCGGGTTCCTGCTGTTCATGGCCATGCTTGCCGTCACCTTCGTGAAGCTATGGCGCCTGGGGGTTCGCCACACCAGCGCACTGTACCTCTGGCCCCTGCTGATTTTCGTCGCGCTGCTCGGCCAAAACCTCACCGAGAGCCGAATGATCATCGAGCTTGGCTGGGTTTTGGTTGTGCTATTCGCAACCAAGGTCAATGAACCCGCCGAGAATCTGGAGCCGCGCGGTCAGGCTCCAAAGCGTCTGCGACTGCGCCTTTTCGGCAAGTGGTTGAACTCAGTTTCAGAGTCCGGCGTCGTGGACGCCTCGCACCAAAACCGCTAGGGAATCAGCAGTTTCTGGCCAACCTTGATGAGATCGCTCGTCAGCGAATTGGCGGTCATTATGGCCGTGACGGTGGTGGCAAATTTCTTGGCAATTGCCGTTAGCGTGTCTCCCGAAACCACCGTGTAGTAGCGCGCGGTTGGCGTTGGGCTCGGTGTTGGCGTTGGGCTGGGCGTGGGAGTCGAAGTCTTCGTTGGGCTAGGCGTTGGCGTAGGCGACTTGGTTGGCGTCGGGGATACCGAAGGCGTTACCGAAGGGCTCGTCGATGGGGCCGGGTTCGAGGGCGTTGGGTTCGGAGTTGGCTGCTCGCTTGGATTGACTAGCGGGGTCTTGAAGCTCGATGGCAGCGGGGTTCCAACCGGCAGAGTCGCCGCCAGGGTTGCGTCTATTTTGAAGGCTGGCGGTGTGGTGCCCCGAATCAGCGCGTACTGGGTCTTGGTTGCTAACCTGCGCTTGCCCGCGCTCAGAATGTAGATGAGCTTGGCCGGAGAGATCACGAATCTTCCCAGCTCCACTGTGCCAAACTTTAGGGTTGCGCACGTGGTTGGGTCGAGTGCCGCAGCCGTGCCCGGATAGGCCGCCGCGTAGCTGGCATCGATGGGCTGCCAGAATCCACCCGTCGACAGGTAGGTCTTGGAATCGCACAGAACCTTGATTCCCAGCTTCCCGGCCGACGTGTACCCCTGGAGGTTGGCGCCACTTGCCTTCACGGGCTTGGATGGGAATCCGGCCTCTGCAGCCTGGTCGAGGCCACCCAAAACGCGATACTGGCTGAGTCCATCGGTGAGGAGAATACGGCCCGCGGCGTCCTTCACCAGGGTTCCGGGTGCCAGCACAGGGCTTGCCGATGTGATCTCCGCGAGCACGCTGTTTGGGAGTATCTGGATAACCGGCGTGCTGGCCTGTCCCGCCAGTTTGCCAACCGAGGCCGCATTTAGTACCGCGCGCTTGGCGGTGTCGGCCACCCAGTAGGTGCCGGTAGCAGAGGCACTCTTTGCCAAGAATGGAGTGCTCAGGGTGCCCGCAAGCAGAGGAATGGCGGCTAGCAGGTTGTCGGGAACAACGGCAGGCGTACTCGTCACGGACTCGCCCGCGGCCAGCTGTACCCGGCCGTTTGGGGTGAGCAGGAACTGGTTGCCCTGCGAGTCTGCCAGAACCGAGGTCACCGTGACGCCACTGCGAATGGCGTCCGCTCCAGCGTTACTGAGGCTGCCGGCGGTTGGCGTGAACCAGCGCTTCAGATCCATATCGTCACTGGTTGCAGGGTCGAACTCGTAGTACTTTCCGGCCTCGATGACCGCGGCGCCATTTGTGTCTCTGTTCGTGAACAGGACACCCTCGCGCGCGATTGGGCTACCCCAGGGCAGCGACGAAAACGCCGATATCCCAACCTGGGCCCGGGCGGGAAGGGTGAGATTCGCCTGGGCCGCGGATGCCGCGTCTAACACCTCGTGGATAACCCCCGCCGATATCAGGTACTGCGGCCCGGTTGCGGCCGTGGGGTCATCGGGGATTAGAGCCGTCATTGGCGAACCCAGGAGCATGGCGTTCAGCTGATACGAGGTCAACTGAACCGCGTCCGCACAGTTGAGCCCAAGGTTGGTTGCGTCCGCGCACGAGCTCAACGGGAACTTCTTGCCGCCGTCAACAAAGTAAAGCTGGCCGGCCGCCGATTTTACGAGCCTTCCCATGCTTCCGGCATCGGTGAATGAATCTATGTAGTCCTGGGAAACGGTGCCAACCGGCCCGAGCGGGGCGTAGGCCGTCACCAGATCCGGCGTGTCCAGAAGGTACTTCGAGAAGCCGCCGCTGACGGTGTTTGGGACGATGAGGTAGGTTCCGCTGGTGGCCGATTTCAGCAGGAAGCCGCCGCCAATAGGCGAACCAAACCAGTCCCAGTAGTAGCGCCAAAAGTTTCGGTTTCCGTAGGCGCTGCACTTGTCGCCGCTGCCGTAGAGGTTGGCCAGGGCGGCATCGTTTGGCGTGTACGGGGTGTAGTAGTAGAGAGCGGCGGTTGCCTGGCTCTTGAGCGGAAAGGTCTTGGTTCCGCATCCGGAGACCGAGGCCACCTGGTAGTGGATTGTGATGTTGCGTCCCACCTTGAGGTAGGTGAAGGAACCGGCCGGGTTTCCGTACCAGTGGAACTGACTGGCAGCCTTGTAAACCTGCCAGAAGAAACCGAAGGTGGTACATGGACCGGAGTCCGTGCAGGAGAATCCGGTTGCAATCTTGTAGCGGTAATCCTTCGGCTTCTTGGGATCGGGCCAGGTTGGATTAGTGCTGGTCACGAGTCCCTGCTCCTTCTGCAGGGTTACCAGCATCACGCGCGGGTTGATGTTGCAGGCGCGCGATATCACCGAAATCATGGTTGAGGCCAGAACGTTTGTCTGGGCATCGATGGCGTTGCAGCGCCCCGGGTCGGCGGCCATGGCCGGGATGTCGGTGCGGTAGTAGCGCAGGCAGGTAAAGTCTCCTGAGTTGACCGCGGGCTTGATGGCGCACTTGGGAACCTGCTGGTCCAGGAATGCCTGAATCTGGTCGGCAGTCATGGAACCAAAGTCGTAGAAGACGCTGTCACCGATGATGAGCCCGGGGTCAAACATCTTGCCGGAGAGCGCCTCTGCCCTGGGGGCAGGCAGATTCAGGGCGACCACGCCAGCTAGAGCCAACGCCACGGTTGTGACGATGGCCCAGACTCGCGAGGCGCCTTTTCTCATTTAGGGGATTGTCACCGCTTGGCCGGGGCTGGTTCCCAGGTAGCCCGCCGAGCGATAGGTTACGGTGACAACAGCGGAACCGCTGTTGAGGCCCGTGAGGGTGATCTCCATCGGGTAGCACTGGGTGGTGTCGACATTTGCCTCTGCCTTGACCGTCTGGGTCTTGGTGCTGCCACCCGAGGTAACGGTGAGGGTGCACTGACCGCCGGTCTCGGCAACGTTGGTCACCTGAGCAACAACGTCAATGACTCCGGCTGTGCCATCCACGTTGTAATCCATGATCTGCACCTGGGCTGCCCGAACCTGGGTTGCGCTTGGACTCGGACTGGCTGAGGTTGACTGCGAGTCACTCGGAGTTGGGGTTGAAACTTGCGACGACGAGGGCGAATCGGTTGGGAAGGTGGTTGCACCCCAGTGCGGGTACAGCAGGCTGCAACCCGAAAGCGATGCAACGGCGAGCGCAATCCCCGCCACTTTGAGAGTCTTCATTTACTTCCTTATCCGAAGTGCCACTCTTCTATTGTCAGTTAGAGGCCTGCTGAATTGCCTTTTGAATCTTCGCGTGAATATCTGTGAAATTCGGGTTAACCACATCGATGGCCGGTGGCACGAGCTCGAGTTTCTTGATGCCTAGGCGCTTGGCCTTGAGAGCCAGGTCGAGGTAGGTGGACACCGTGCCACTTGGGATGTCCGTGGTTACCAGCTGTCGCCCGGCCGCTGCGATGTCGCGGAAGTGGGTGAGCACAGTTGCCGGGTCCATCTGGGCCAGCAGTGCATCCTCAACGGCGCGCTGTCGCTGCATGCGGTCGTAATCGGAGGTGGAGTGGCGGGATCTGGCGTACCAGAGCGCTGTCTTGCCGTCCATGTGCTGCGGTCCGGCCTCGATCCAGCCCGTGACGCCCGTCATGTTTCCGTATGCGTCAAGCTGACCGCCGATTGGCAGGCGCTGAGCCACGTTGATGTCGATTCCGCCCAGGGCATTGATGAGCTGCTTGAATCCAGCCATGTCAACCAGAACGTAGGACTGAATGGTTAGACCGGTAACGCCCTCGACGGCCTCCTTGGTTGCCTCAATCCCCGGGGTGGAGTGGTTGGCAACCGCGTTTGGGTACAGGTTGGAGTGGTTGTCTGTCACATCCTTGTAGATAGCGTTGATCAGACACGTGTCGCCGCAGTTGTAGCCGTTTGGCCAAATGGACACCATGGGCGAACCGGACACGAATGGCGCGCGCTGCAGGTTGCGCGGAATACCGATATTCACGGTTGCACCCGTGACGGCATCGATGGACAGCACGGAAAGAGAGTCTGGGCGGAGTCCGAGCCTGTCCTTTGCGGCGTCACCGCCCATCAGCAGGATGTTGTAGCGACCGTTCACAGGCTGGGTGAAGCCCTGGTTGGTGAAGATGCCACCGATGAGGCTGGACTGCACACCGGCCAGGTTTCCCGCGAAGCCGATGGTTGAGGTGCCAAGCACACCCACGGCCACGATTCCAGCGAGGGTGACCCACTTCACGTTTCCGCGAATCCTTCCGATGCGGATCAGGCGCAGGGTGTCTAGGGCCAGGAGGGCGTAAAGCACCGCGTAAGCGATTAGCACGCCGGCAACCACGGTGTCGAGCACCGGAGCGGTGACCAGGAAGAACAGGATTGAGCGATTCACCAGGTACGCGGCGGCGGCCAGAACCACCATCAGCCAGTAGGTGAACGTGGCAACCAAACCGATTCGCCCGAGGCGTCGATTTCCGGCCATCAGCTGGGCCGATCCCGGGATCACAAAGGTGAGGCCGATGAGCCACCACGCGCGCTTGAGCAGGTGCTCGCTACTGGCTCTATCGATATTGCGGAATGGGCCGATGTTGCTCATGGGGTGCTAGATCGATGCCTTCAGCTTTGCGTTCTTCTCGGCAACCTGGTCCTGGAGCGATTGCGCAAATGCGGCGAGCCTGGTGGCCAGCTCGGCATCGAATGCACCGATGATGCGAGCGGCCAGAATACCGGCATTCTTTGCGCCACCGATGGAAACCGTGGCAACCGGGATGCCTGCTGGCATCTGCACGATTGAAAGGAGCGAGTCCATGCCGTCGAGTTTGGCCAGTGGCACCGGAACACCGACTACGGGGAGGGTGGTAACGCTGGCAAGCATGCCGGGCAGGTGGGCGGCTCCGCCAGCCCCAGCGATGATCACCTTGATGCCGCGACCAGCGGCGGCCTTGCCCCACTCAACCATGCGCTCCGGTGTGCGGTGGGCGCTCAGCACCTCTACCTCGAATGGGATTCCAAAGTCTTTGAGCACGGCGGCGGCGTCCGCCATCACGCTCCAATCGGAGTCTGATCCCATGACAACGCCAACAAGCGGATTCGCCATTTTGCGCACACCTCTCCAGGCGCGAAAAACCGCGCCATCATGAGGAAATTTTATTCGTTGCGCAGCATTTTGGCGGTAGCCCGCGCCTCGGCGAGTGCCCACTCCGCATTGCCGGAAACCACAGTAACGTGGCCCATCTTGCGTCCGGCTCGGGCCTGCTTGCCGTAGGTGTGAATCTTGGCCTCTGGGTGAGCCGAAAGCGCCGCCGCGTAGTGTGGCAAAAAGTCGTTCTCGGAGTCAACGCCGAGCAGGTTCACCATCACGGCGTGCGCTCCGGTGGCGAGGGTGGAGCCCAGCGGAAGGTCTAGCACGGCACGCAGGTGCTGCTCGAACTGGCTGGTCACAGAACCCTCGATGCTGAAATGCCCGCTGTTGTGCGGGCGCATCGCGAGCTCGTTGATTAGCAGGCGGCCATCGGTGGTCTCAAACATCTCCACCGCCATCACCCCGGTGACGCCGAGCCCCTCGGCAACCCCGCGGGCGATTTCCGCGGCCTGCTCCAGGGTGGCCTCGCTGGCATTCGGCGCGGGAGCCAAAACCTCGGCGCAGACGCCGTTCTCCTGAGTGGTCTGAACCAGCGGCCAGGCGCGGAACTCCCCGCTAGGGGTTCTGGCGCTCAACTGCGCCAACTCGCGGGTGAAGCTCACCTTTTCCTCGGCCAGCAGGTGTCCGCCTACCCTTGCGAGCCCCTCGGCGCTCAGCCAGTCCGCGGCATCGGCAGCGGACGAAACCACGCGCACTCCCTTGCCGTCATAACCACCGATCGGGGTCTTGAGAATGGCAACGCCGCCGTGGGCCTCGATGAAGGCATCGAGCGAATCTGCGTCGTGGATTTCGGCCCAGTCCGGCATGGGGAGACCGAGCAAACCTAGGCGCTCTCTCATCTTCAGCTTGTTCTGGGCGAATGCGAGTGCCTTGCTTGGCGGCTGAACGCTTACTCCCTCGGCTTCAAGGGCCTCCAAAACGGCGAGCGGCACGTGTTCGTGATCGAAGGTGATGACGTCAACGGTCTTGGCGAAGGCTTCCACCACGGCCAACTGGTTATAGTCCCCCACCGAGTGGGTTGCCAACGCGGCCGAAGAACCCTCGGTCTCGGACAGCACGTTCAGGGTCAACCCCAGGTTGATTGCAGGCACCGTCATCATTCGAGCCAGCTGGCCACCGCCGATGACACCAACGCGGTAAGTGGTCATGAAAAGTCCTTCGAACTCGAGATTGCTTAGAAAAAACTTGCGGGGTGCTGCCCCGCGGTGCGCGCGGTCAGGTTGCTGATTTCCTGGGCGATGATCCTTGGTTTTGCCAGCCCGCGCAGTTCCATAGCCGCCTCATCGCGAACAAACAGGGTTATTACGCCCAGGTTTTGTTCCACGCGTTCGACCGCCGCTAGGGATACTGCACGATAATGCTGTCCCCAAATACCGGAGCGAAGCACCACGCGCGCGGTGGTCACGTCGGTCCACTTGGTCAGGTAGCGCACCACCGGAAGCAGGAAACCGAAAAGCAGGATGA
>JBJTNC010000032.1:0-2141 GCA_046073865.1 Micrococcales bacterium
GGCTGTGGCTGCACCGGTTTCGGCAATCACCCTGTTGAGGACCGCGGATCTACCCCGTCTCTCGCCCTTGTGGAAGTTGTCGATGAGATTTTGGTCATTGGTGAATGAGTGGACTGTCTCCACATGCCCGTGATCAATTCCAACCTCGGCGTCTAGAACGCTCAGCACCGGCGAGATGGCGTTTGTGGTGCAGGAGGCCGCAGCGATTATTTTCTGCTGCGGATCGATGTGATCGCTGTTCACACCAAAGACCACGTTTGGCAACGCGCCTTTTCCAGGTGCCGTGAGCAGAACGCGGTCAACGCCTTTGCTCTCAAGGTGCTGCGACAGGCCGGCCTCATCGCGCCACTTTCCAGTGTTATCAATCAGCAGCGCATCGTGGATTCCGTAAGCCTCGTAGTCAATCCCGGCTGGGTCATCGGAGTAGATCACCCGAATCTCTTTACCGTTTGCCACTATCGACTGGTTGGCCTCGTCCACAACTATGGTTCCCGCGAACTTGCCGTGGACCGAGTCTCGACGAAGCAAACTGGCTCGCTTGAACAGGTCGTCGGCGCTACCCCTCCTGACCACGATGGCCCGAAGTCGAAGGCCGCCCGGGGCGCCGGCGTGTGCCAGAAGGATTCGCGCAACCAGCCTTCCGATGCGACCGAAGCCGTAGAGAATTACATCTCGTTCCCGTGCCTGAATCTTGCCCTCACCGCCGATTACGGTGGCCAGCTGCTGGCTCAGAACATTGGCCAGACTCTCCAGAGTGTCAATAGCCAACACACGTGCCACATCGATGGAACAGGGCCCAAGCCGCAGCCCTTCAAGGTGGCGAACCAGGGCGAGCGTGCGGTTGAGATCCAGCTCAACTCCATCCACGTGCCGGGCATAGCGGTGAGCCTTTACAAGCTCCACCGGGCTTCGATTAACGAGTGACCTGCCGTGAATGGAGAGCAACACGCCGTTTTGGCGATACAACCTACCGATGGCGGGAATCAGTTGCTCCGCCGCCTCGATGGAGGGTTCCCAGGCCTGGCTCACTCTGAAACCGCAGCCAAGTTTCGGCGATGACGCAGTTCGGCAAGCAGAGCGGGAGGAGTGCTCTCCTCAAACTGGGCTAGGTATTCCTCAATCGAATCGAGGTCCTTCTGCACCTCGGACGGACTCCATGCCAGCAGTTGCTCCCGGTCATCTTGGGTCAAACCAAGTTCATCCACACCAAGCTGTTCTAGCGTTGGAAGTCCGCCGATTGGAGTGTCGCGTCTCACGGCTTCACCCTCCAGGCGGTCCGCAATCCAGCGCAGAACACGCGCATTCTCGCCGAATCCGGGCCAAACAAATTGGCCCGACTCGTTCTTCAGGAACCAGTTCACTCGGAATATCTTCGGCACTCGCACGGCGTCACTTTCGCCAAAGTTCAACCAGTGCTGCCAGTAGTCGGCCATGTTGTAGCCAACGAAAGGAAGCATGGCGAACGGATCGCGTCTCACCTTGCCAACCGGTCCCTCCGCAGCCGCAGTCTGCTCAGACGCCATTGTGGCGCCCAGGAACACTCCGTGTTGCCAACTGTCTGCCTCGGTGACCAACGGAACTCCCTTTGCTCGCCGGCCGCCGAATACGATGGCGTCGAGCTCAACGCCGGCGGGGTCATCCCAGTCGGCACTGATGGTTGGACAGTTTGCCGCGGGCGAGGTGAAGCGGCCATTGGGGTGGGACGCCGGCAAACCTGATTCAGTACTCCAGGCCTGCCCGCGCCAGTCGGTGAGACCATCAGGCGCGTGCTTGGTCATGCCCTCCCACCAGACATCGCCGTCGCTTGTGAGCGCAACGTTGGTGAAGATTGTGTCGCGCGCGATTAGCTCCATGGCCACCGGGTTGGTCTTCATGCTGGTTCCGGGAGCAACTCCAAAGAATCCATGTTCAGGATTGATGGCCCTGAATCGGCCGTTCTCGCCAACACCAATCCACGCGATGTCGTCGCCGAAGGTCTCAACCTTCCAGCCCGGCAGGCTCGGCTGGAGCATTGCCAAATTGGTCTTGCCACACGCCGACGGGAAGGCGGCGCTCAGGTGGAACCGCTTACCGGATGGCGAGATGAGGCGCATGATTAGCATGTGCTCGGCCAGCCAACCCTCGTTCCTGCCCATTACCGA
>JBJTNC010000033.1:0-11853 GCA_046073865.1 Micrococcales bacterium
CTACTTAATGCCCGGAATAACTCCCGGGATAATCAACAGCACTCCAAACACAACCGCGCCAAACGACAGCGCGAAGAGCGAGTAGGCAACCGCGCGGTTGAAGGCCTCGGCTCGGAGCGCTTTGACATTGCCAGCGACGGCCTGGGCCTTGTGGTGGTCGGCGTTTACCGAGAGTCGGATACCCAGAGAAAACAGAATCACGACGAGTGCGGTGGCTACCAGTGCGGCAAAGCCAACGTAGATAAGGTTGTTCCATGCGATTGGTGTGAACATTACTTCTTTGCCTTTCCAGCCTTTGCAGCTGCCTTGCGCTGCCTCTTGGTCTCTACAACTTCGCTCGCCTCTTCAATTTCGCTCGAGACGGTGTGGTGGGTCACAGCGTTGCGACGGCTGATCTGGAAGATAGCAACAATCACTCCAACGGTGACAATCGCGTCGATGATGATTCCGGCAGGGCCGGTTGAAACGATGGCCACCGAGATGGCGCCAACGATGGCAGCGGCGGGAAGAGTAAACAGCCAACCTAGGACAACGTGACCGGCCTTGTTCCAGCGAACCTTGCCGCCCGCGCGACCCAGGCCGGAACCAATGATGGATCCGGACGCAACCTGGGTGGTGCTCAGCGCGAAGCCCAGCTTGGATGATGCGAGGATGGTGGCTGCGGTGGCCACCTCTGAGGCCAGACCCTGAGCCGGCTTTACCTCGCTTAGGCCCTTACCCATGGTGCGGATAATTCGCCAGCCGCCCGAGAAGGTTCCCAGGGCGATGGCGAGAGCAGCGGCAAAAACCACCCAGAGCTGAACCTTGCCGCCGTCGGCCTGCAGCCCGCCGGCAACCAGCACGAGGGTGATTACACCCATGGTCTTCTGGGCGTCGTTGGTGCCATGGGCCAGCGCCACCAGCGATGACGAGAACACCTGTCCGTAGCGGAATCTGCCGCGACCGGTGCTCACCTCGTCCTCGGTTGCGCGCTTTGTGACCGCGTAGGCAATTCGGGTTGCGAGCCAGGCGGCAAGGCCGGCAACGATCGGAGCGAACAGAGCCGGGTAGAAGATCTTCTGCGCGATTGCGTCAAAGTTGATAGCGCCAAGGCCCGCCGCGGCGGCAACCGCGCCAATGAGCCCTCCGAAGAGCGCGTGTGATGATGACGAAGGCAGTCCGAGGAACCAGGTGGTTAGGTTCCAAAGGATGGCCCCCGTCAGACCGGCGAACACGATCTCGGGCTTCAGACTGCCTGGATCGTTAACCATGCCGACGGAGATCATTGTTGCCACTGAGGTTGAAAGCAGGGCTCCAACCAGGTTCATTACAGAGGCGATGGCGACTGCAGTTCTGGGCTTGAGTGCACCGGTCGCGATTGGTGTTGCCATCGCGTTCGCGGTGTCATGGAAACCGTTGGTGAAGTCGAAAAATATGGCCAGTGCAACTACCAGGCCAACAATTACTACGGGGCTCACGTGCGCCTTTCTGCGAGGAGACTCGTTACTTGGTTAACAATGCGTTAACTCCAGTAAAACTCATCGCAGGTGTGCAGAACAGTTAACCAAGCAAATCGAAAGTGAACAGTTGGTGAACAACCAAACTACCTCGTCGGCCTGGTCAGCCGCTCCACGTCACCCAGGATGGCCTCGAATTCGGCGGCGGTCATGAGCCCGAGTTCGAGCACGACCTCGCGCACGGTCTTGTCCTCGGCGGCCGCCTTCTGAGCCACCTCGGTGGAGGTCTCGTATCCAAGCATCGGCGCAAGCGCGGTGACGAGGCCAACGCTGTTGGCAACGGATTCGCGCAGGCGGTCAACGTTTGCGGTGATTCCATCGATGCAGCGGTCGGCCAACGTGTAGCAACCCTGGGCCAGCTGGGTGAGACTCATCATCATGGCGCGGCAAATGATTGGCTCAAACGCGTTTAGCTGCAGCTGCCCTGCCTCTGCCGCCATGGTGATGGTGGTGTCGTTTCCGATGACGGCGAACGCGATCTGGTTGACAACCTCAGGGATTACGGGATTCACCTTGCCCGGCATGATTGACGAACCAGCCTGACGCGCCGGCAGGTTGATTTCGGCAAGCCCTGCGCGTGGGCCGCTCGAAAGCAGGCGAAGGTCGTTGGAGACCTTGCTGAGCTTGACTGCAACGCGCTTGATTACTCCGCTCACCATCACAAACACACCGGTGTCCTGGGTGGCCTCAACCATGTCTGCCGCAACCGTAAGTGGCATGCCGCCGGTGAGTGCGCGGAGTTCGCTGCAGGCTCGCCCGGCGTAACCCGATGGGGCGTTCAACTGGGTACCGATTGCGGTTCCGCCGAGGTTAATCTCACAGAGCAGAGGGATGGTCTCCTCTAGTCGCTGAATGTCTTCGGCAATCATTCGGGCGAAGGTGGCGAACTCCTGACCGAGCGTCATAGGTACCGCCTCCTGGAGCTGGGTTCGGCCCATCTTGATGACGTGGCTGAACTCATCCGCCTTGCGACTCATGACCAGCACACGATGCTCCAGGGCCGCAATAAGGTTTTGCATCTCCATAACAACAGCGAGCCTGACGGCAGTGGGGTAAACGTCGTTGGTGCTCTGCGACATGTTGACGTGGTTCAGCGGGTGAAGGTGCTGGTACTCGCCCCGCTCGTTGCCCATGATTTCCAACGCACGGTTTGCGATCACCTCGTTTGCGTTCATGTTGGTGCTTGTGCCGGCACCACCCTGAATGGCGTCAACCACGAACTCGGAATCAAAGTCTCCGCGGGCCACCTCAAGGCAGGCCGCCTCGATGGCCTTCGCTAGATTTTCATCCAGCACACCGGCGGCAACGTTGGCGCGGGCGGCGGCGGCCTTAACAAGGGCCAGCGACTTAATGAGGCTTCGGTAGTGTCCGATGGGCACTCCGGAGATTGGGAAGTTCTCCTTGGCGCGGGCTGTGTGTACACCCCAGTACGCGTCTGCTGGAACCTCGTAGTTGCCAAGCAGGTCGTGCTCGGTTCTGGTGTTTGTCATTTCAACTCCATTGTTGTTTGACTCGCGCATTTTGTGCGCGCTTATTTTGGGGGTCTTGCTACAAACGCACTTTCTCGCCGATGTGGGGAACGTGCGTTGCCCATCCAAGCTGCGCGTGGATTCTGTCGCTGAAAACTTCGGCCGCTCCGGCCTCGCCGTGAACCACGAAAAGCTTGCCCGGCGCCTCGGAGGAGGTCTGCAGCCACTCAATCAACTCGTTGCTGTCGGCGTGCACCGAGAACGATTCGATCTGCACAATCTGAGCCTTGACGGGAACCAGTTCGCCGTGCATCTTCACGAACTCCGCGCCATCGGCGAGCGCCCTGCCTCGAGTGCCAATCGCCTGGTAGCCGACCATGATCACGGTGTGCTTGGGGTTTGGCAGCATGTCGTGCAGGTGGTGAACCACTCGCCCGCCGGTTCCCATTCCTGATGCCGAGATGATGATGCAGGGCGAGGCAGGATTGTTGATTGTCTTGGACTGGTCCGGCGTGAACAACTCAACGAGCGTGCCCGGGTCGAACGGGTCCCTGCCTGACCACTCGTCGCTTATCGCGGGGCGGATCTCCGGCGAGCGCTCATCGATGGCCTGACGGTAGAAGTCAAGCGCCTTCAGCGCCATCGGGGAGTCCGCGTAGATAGGAATGTGCGGAATCTTGCCAGATTGCATCGCCTCTCGCAGGCGGACCAGAATGACCTCGGTCCTGTCAACGGCGAATGCCGGAATTAGGACTGAGCCGTGGCGGGCCACGGTGTCACGGATGGTCTGCTCGAAGTCTCCCGTGGTTGGAGCGTGCTCGCGGTCGCCGTAAGTTGACTCGGTGAGGATGGCGTCGAAGTGACCGGCTGGAACCTGACCCGGTGCCACGAGGAGCGGGTGATCCTGGCGCCCCATGTCGCCAGTGAACAGCAGGCGCTTGCCGAAGAACTCAACCTCAAGGAAGGCGGCTCCAAGGATGTGGCCACTCGGGTGGAAGGTCACGTAGGTGGAGTCCGCCACCTTGGTGCGCTGGTTGAACTTCTGCTCCACGAATAGCTCGAGGGTGTTCTCGACATCGTTCTCGTCGTAGAGGGCCATCGGTGGGTTGTGGCGCGAGAAGTTCTTCTTCTTCGCGTACTCCGCGTCCTCTGTCTGGATTCGGGCCGAGTCGCGCAGAATCACCTCCGCAAGTTTCGCGGTGTATTCGGTGAGATTGATGGAGCCAGCGAATCCCAACTTCACCAGGCGCGGCATGAATCCGGAATGGTCAAGGTGGGCGTGGGTGATGACTATTGCATCGATGAGTTCGGGGTCAACCGGAAACTCGTCCCAGTTACGCTCTCGCAGTTCCTTTAGCCCCTGGAACATGCCGCAATCTATGAGAACCCGCGTATTGCCGTGCGATAGCAGGAATCGGCTTCCGGTTACGGTGCCTGCGGCACCAAGAAATTGGATCTGCGGTTCGTTTGCGGCTTCGTTGCCCATGCAGCAAGTCTAACCCCAAGTGGCAGAATCGAAGCATGGCTCGGTTTTTGCGCGATTACTGGTTTCTCACCGTCTCTGTGATTGCGCTCGCGGTTGGGCTCACCGCTGAGGTCAACGGGGTGCACATCGCGGCCGTCGTGGCATTCGCTGTGAGTGCGATTGTGGGACTCATCCTCAGCATCGGTTGGCTGGTGGCAGCAATCCGCCAAGGAGCGCTGGGTTCCGACGTGCTGGCGGCCATCTCAATTCTTGCAACCGCACTAACCGCGGAGTGGGTTGCAGCCGCTGTCATCTCCCTCATGCTGGCCTCTGGTAGGGCCCTCGAAACCTGGGCAGAGGGCCGAGCCCACGCCCAGCTTGGCGCTCTGCTGGCCCGCGCCCCGCGCGCCGCACACGTGCTGGCCGCCGATGGTTCACAGACCACCACCGCTCTATCCGAGGTGCAGCTTGGAAGCCGGATCTTGGTTCGCAGCGGCGAGGTGGTGCCGTTGGACGGAACTCTGGCCACGCCGGGAACCTTCGACGAGAGCGCACTGACCGGCGAGCCGCTTCCCGTCTTCCGAGCCGCGGGTGAGGCCGTTGCCTCGGGAGTAGTCAACACCGATGGCGGAGTTGAGTTGATCACCTCGGCCACGGCCGCAAATTCCACCTATGCCGCGCTGGTGCGCCTAGTGCAGCAGGCCCAGGCCGAATCCTCGTCGGCCGTGCGAATCGCCAACCGTTGGGCGGGTTGGTTTGTGCCCTTCGCGGTTGTTGCTGCAGCAGCAACCTGGTTGATCTCTGGCGAACGCTCCGCGGCAATCGCGGTAATTGTTGCCGCCACCCCCTGCCCGCTCATTCTGGCTGTACCGGTTGCAATCATCGCCGGGATGTCAAAGGCCGCAAAGAGCGGCGCAATCATCAAGGGCGGGGCTGCCCTGGAGCAGCTGGCACGCGCCGAGGTCATTCTGCTGGACAAGACGGGAACGCTCACGCACGGCGGACCCGAGATATCCGCGGTGGCATATGCACCAGAGGTTGACCCCGTTTGGGTGGGAGAACTGGTTGGTTCGCTCGAGCAGCACAGCCCGCACGTTGTTGCCAAGGCGCTGGTAGGGCACGCGCTGGCAAACGGCTGCAAGCTAGGCTCCGCCACCGAGGTTCGCGAAGAGCACGGGCGCGGCCTCAGCGGTACGGTTTCCGGACATCGAGTTGAGGTTGGTCAGCCGGAGGGCTCTCTACCCGACTGGGGTCGGCTGGCTAACGCGCTATTGGTTTCGGTGATTGTTGACGGCTCTGTCGTTGCCATCTATGGCCTCGATGACCCGGTGCGCGCGGAGTCCATCCAGACCATCCGCAACCTAAAGAGGCTGGGAGTGAAGCGAACCGTGATGGTTTCAGGCGACCGCTCCGAGACCGTGGCGTCAGTTGCGGCGGCGGTTGGAGTTGACGACTATCGCGCCGAGTTCCACCCGGAGCAGAAATTGCAGTTCCTGCGCGAGGCAAAGGAGTCTGCCACCGGCACCGTGATTGCTGTGGGAGATGGCATCAACGATGCGCCGGCTCTTGCCGCCGCAGATGTTGGCGTTGCAATGGGCGCTCGCGGTGCAACCGCAGCCAGCGAGGCAGCGGACGTGGTGATTGTCGAGGATTCAATAGGTCACCTGGCGATCGCCCTCGACATTGCCCAGGGCGCCAGGAGCAGAGCCATTCAAGCGGCGGGAGCCGGCATGGCGCTGGCGGTTGTGGCCATGGGGCTTTCCGCCTTTGGAGTGCTAAGCGCTACCGCCGCGGCCGTCTCGCAGGAGTTCATCGATGCCAGCGCCATTCTGTGGGCACTGGTTCCTGCGGCTTCAAGGCTAAGAGGCGCTGACCGCGGTTAGCCTGTCCACCTGGGAGGCATCCAGGGTAACGATTGGCATGATCTGCTCCAGCTGGTTCACGGTTCTGGCGCTTGCGATGGGTGCCGACACCGTGTGATTCGCGCGCAGCCAGGCGAGGGCGACCGCGCTCGGTGTCGAACCCGTGTCGCGCGCAATTTCATCGAGGGCCGAGACAACAGCCCACCCGCGCTCGTTTCGGTAGTGCTCCACTCCGCCTGCGCGCTGCGACTCTACCTCTACCCCGGGCTGGTACTTGCCGGTCAGGAACCCCATGGCAAGCGAGAAATAGGGCAAGGCGCTTAGGCCGAGTTTCGCCAGAATCGGCTGCGAATCGCTTTCAAACTCGGTGCGCTCCATCAAGTTGTACTGGTTCTGCAACGCAACATAGCCGGCCAATCCAAGGTTGTGCGCTGTGTCAGCGGCCTGCTTTAGGCGCTCCGCCGTGTAGTTACTGGCGGCCGCGTAGCGAATCTTGCCCGCGCGCTGCAACTCATCGAAGGCGGCCAGGGTCTCGTCCAGTGGCGTGCTCTGGTCGTCCTCGTGCGCGTAGTAGAGGTCAATATGGTCGGTCTGCAACCGGCGCAGGCTGTCATCGCAGGCTGCCACGATGTTGGCACGGCTGAGGCCTGGACGGCTGTGAAGTTTTGCCACCTTGGTTGTAATCACCGTGGTGTCGCGGGCGCCACGCTCGCGCATCCAGGCACCGATGATCGCTTCGCTCTCGCCGCCGGAGTTTCCCGGCGCCCAAGCTGAATAAACGTCGGCGGTATCGATGAAGTTGCCATCAAGTTCGCGGTGGCGATCCAGCACCTGGAACGACTCATCGCGGTTGGCGGACCAACCGAAGACATTGCCTCCGAGGCAGAGTGGGTAGACCGAGAGGTCCGTTTTTGGCAGCGTTATGCGAGTGCTCATGGTCTGAGCCTAACCCGTCCACGCCCCGATGCGAATAAGTCGATTTCGCCCTGCTTCCTCGATGGGAGATTCCGGGCCAATGATGAGCCGAATGGCTCGCAGGGTGAACCGCGTCATGCCGATCACAAGTCGTCTGGGCGGAAGCTTGAGCCCGAGCAACTGCCTGTGCTCGGGACGCAGCGCAACCACAGCCGCCGCGAAAAGCAGCCTGTAAACCACCGACGCAACAGGCGGCAGCGGAGGCTGGCGGATGAAGCCAACCACCTCTTTGGTGCGTTCGTTGCAGACCAGCTGACCGGACTCGATGAACTGCGCCATGGTGGCATCCAGTTGGGTTTGGTTTAGCGGAGCGTTATGCAGGCCCAGCGGTTCAACTGACCTGGCCCACTGGGAAATGTATGCGTCCGCCCCACCCGGGATGGGGGCAGCGCTGTAGAGCTGGTGACAGGTGAGGAACGAATCCATGAAGGCCACGTGAACCCAGAGCAGAAGGTTTGGGTCGGCAGCCCGGTAGCCTTGGGCGCCGCGCGGGCTCTCGTACTCGCCCTTCACCCGCTCGTGCAGCCGGTTGACCCGCGATGCCTCTCTGGCAATGGCCTCGCGCGAACCAAATGTGGTGACTGTCAGCCAACGGATGGTTCCCGCCAGGCGGCCGAGCGGATCTTCCTTGTAGCGCGAGTGGTCTGCAACGCCCGCGAGAGTTGCTGGGTGTAGTGCCTGGACCAGCAGGGCACGGATTCCGCCGACAAGGGTCCCAAACTCGGCGTGCACCAGCCAGGGAGCATCATCGGGGGTGAAAAGGCCTGGTTGATCACCGGCGGCGATTACCTCAATCCAGGGTGGTACGCCATCTGGTGCGCCGGAGAGTAAACGCCTGAACCTAACGGAGAAAAACTCCTGCAGCCTTGTGTTTTTGCTTCCCGCCATGCTTGTCCCAACCTCGAGCCCGTCCAGGTTATTCCAAGTTGGTAAACTTACACGGTTGCCGTTCTCGCGGATGGCTTCGCCACCCTAGCTCAGTCGGTAGAGCAGCTCCCTCGTAAAGAGCAGGTCAGGGGTTCGATTCCCCTGGGTGGCTCTTCATAAATCGAGCAGAGCCTAAATCAAAAAGGTTTTGACTTGGTTGAGACTGGTAAACATCGCTTCCTAAAACCAAGTGCCCCGACCTTTTGGCCGGGGCACTTGGTTTACCGCTAACTCAGTTAGCTGATGTTCTCGTATAGTCCGAAAACAATGGTGTCTCCGAAGGTGGAGACCCTCACCGTATTGGTGTTGGTCAACGGTCCAATCTTGGTGCCTAGACTGCCACGGTTCCAGAAGTTGTACTGGTCACCCGCAGTTCCACCGGTCATGGTGATTTCCCAGGTGTTATTCGCGTTCTGCATGTAGGCAGCGTCTGAACTGTCCATCCAGAACTCACCATTCGAAACCGTGAAACAGGTGGAAGTCGCCACGTTGTTGACAACGAGACATGCAGTGTAGCCAGGACCCGCATTTGTGCCTGGCGACCAACTGGTGAGATCGTTTCCGCTGTAGGTTCCGGTGATTGATCCGAACGAAACATAGTTGTAGCCGTAAACAAACGCAGTGCCTACTGGCCAGACACTCTGGTTTGGCTCAGAGCTTGCAACACCCATCACAACGAAGTAAGTGGTAGTTCCAGTCACATCGCAGTCGAAGGTGGAAGAGTAAGGCAATGTGGTCAGCTGCTGGGTTTCGGTGCAGTTAAGACCAGGGGATGCGTAGACGTAAGCCCACCTGTCACGACCAGAGACCAGCGGGTAACCACCGGGGCGGCTTACCGTGGTGTCGTCGTAGTGAATAACAACCTGAACCTTCGAGCAACCGTTCGAGATGGTCACGTTTGGCGAGTTCACACCATCGCAAGTAGCCGAGTAGGCGTAGTTAGGGTTGCCTTCATCCCAGCCACCGCTCGCGTAGAGCATGAATGTTGGGGCAGCGAAGGTTACCTCGATAGTGTGATCCGCTGTGACGTTGGTGAAGGTGTACGAGTTAGCAACGGACACTGAAACGCCGTCGATCTTCAAGGTGGCTACGGAGTAGCCGGTGCTTGGAGTGAAGGTGAAGGTCTTGTCAGTGCCGTCAACAACCGTGGTTGCACCCGAAGGAGTAATGGTTCCGTTTGAACCCGCAGACGCTGTGATGGTGTGACGAACTACAGCCAGCGCAAAGGTTGCAGCGATGGTGTGCGATGCGGTGAGATTGCTGAACGTGTAGCTGGTGCTCGGCGTCACAGGCGAGCCGTCAACCGTAAGGGTCGAGACTTCGTAGCCCGTGTCAGGGGTGATGGTGAAGGTCTGACTCGAGCCCTGTGGCAGCGTGGTTACGCCAAGTGGCGAGATGCTTCCGTTGGCACCTGCGCTGGAGGTAAGGGTGTAGTTCACAACTGCCGTGTTACCAACGCAACCGTGGCTGACCACGAAGGATGGCTTGTTAAGCGCATCGTTGTAGGTTGCAGACACATTGAACATAAGAGCGTTCAGGTTGATGTTTGAGCCCGGAGCGTAGTTGTACTTAAAGGTTGAGTAGCCCTTCTTGTCAACGTTGGCTTTGGTCATGTAGCGACCACCGTCGAGCGAAATCCATGCGCTGGTGGCCTTGGTTCCAGAAAGCACGAAAGCCAGGTAAGGCGTGTTGTTGGCGTCGCAGTTCACGGTGCTGAGCACGCGGTCGCCGTTGACGACGCTCGTTCCCTGGCCGCTCCAGGTTACAGAGTTGCCAACTGGTTTTGGTGCTGCACTTGTTGCAGCTGCGCCGGCAAATGTGGCCACTACGAGGGCCGCAACCGCCACGAGCGCGTTTACTTTATTTGAGATTTTCACTTGAAGTTCCTAAATCGTTAGTCACTGGGGACGGCACAATGGTATCCGCGACCCTCACGACCTAGGCATACTTCTTGGCGCATACCCCAGTTGGCGCGATATGGGTGGCGCCTGCTACTTGGCCTCGGGCTTTTCCTTGCCACCCTTGCCGGCCACGATTCCCTGCAGGCGACGAACCTGCTCCTCGAGGGTTCCGATGTTGCCGTCTAGGAAGATTGTGTTGCCCTTGCCATACTGGGCAACCTCGCGAAGGGTTTCGGTCCACAACATTAGGCCCAGCAAAGCGGGGTCAACCCCTGCGCTCTTGAGCTCCTCTGCAGACTGAGTTAGACCAGACGCAACGGCCTTGCGGAACTTGGCAAGACCCTCACCGCGGAGCCTCGCGGCCTCGGCTTCGTTCTCTGCGGCAATTCGAATGGCAGCACCCTCGGCCTCGGCCTGCTTGGTTCGGGTGATGAGCAACGCCTGACCCTCAAACTCTGCTGCGGTCTGGGCGTTCTTCGCGGCAACCACGCGGCTCATGGACTCCATGACGGTTGGGTCGAAAGCAACATCGTTGATCTGAAGGTCTGAGATGGTGTAACCCCACGACGCCAGCTGCTCGTCCAGGGTGTGCTTGGCGTGGTTCACAATCTCGGTGCGAAGACCAAGAACCTCGGCCTGCTTCTGAGTTGCAACGAACTCACGCACGCTTGCCTCGATTGCCGACTTCAGCGCGGTCTGGAAGCTCTTTAGGTCAATGAACTTGAAGGCAACCAGCTTCACGATGTCTTCATCGTGGTTGGAAACCGTGTAGATGATGGTTGCCGTGAAGTGCACCGCGGCCTGATCGTTGGTGATGGCCGAGAACTGCAGCTGCGTGGTCTGGTTCTGAATTGGGATTCGATACGAGATGCGCTCGAAGAAGGGGATCAGTATGTTCAGGCCAGGCGCCAGAACACGGCGGTACTTTCCGAACATGGTGACCACACCGACCGTGGCCTGGTCTACCGTGCGCAGCGATGCGGAGAGTAGGACGATTACTAATACGACTAGCCCTGCGATTGCGAGGAATCCCCCGAATACAGCTGGAATATTTGCTCCATTCATGACTGAAGTTTAGCCCCGCGATTTGAATGCGGAAGTCACGAGTGCAGAAACATGTGGAGAACTCTAGTTTTTATTCGTTGCGCGAAGGGCAAGCGTCGCGAAGGCAATACCAGCGACCGCACCACAGGTATTTGCCACCAGGTCCGCGGGATCCGCCACACCACTTCGGGCCCAAAACTGAAGACACTCTATTCCAAGCGACAGCAGCGATAGGAACCCCAAGACCCTGAGCGCCGATTTACCCGCGAACCGAAGTGCGAAACCAGCGGGAACAAACAGCGCGAAGTTCAGCAACCAGTTGCCGTTGGCAACCCTGAAGGCACCACTCCACATTGAACTGAATAGCCAATACGAAGAGGTGAAGGTGTAGCTGGAAAACACTCGGACCGTGAATGCCAAAACCGCAGCCAAGGAGAGCGCGACGAGGATTGCCCGTATTCGAGAAGAACCAAATAAGCCCAGCAGTCGTTTGCGGAGCAACCACGCGATGAGGCACCAGAAGGCAAAGTTGATGATGGTATCTGGAGTAAGGAGGTCTGCGAAGTATCGGGTAAACACGGTTCTACTTTCCCTGCGAGATTTTGAGCTTGATGACATAACCCTGGTTGGTGCTTAGCTGCTGAACACCAACTACGGTTCCCTTGGGCTTGGCGTTGGCAACATAGGCGAAATCAACAGTTTGATAACCGTGCT
>JBJTNC010000034.1:0-3214 GCA_046073865.1 Micrococcales bacterium
AAGGACTAATCCCTTTTCTTTTCACCCAATAGGGCCATTGTCGTCCCCATCACATTTACTTGAATGGAGTTCGACATGTCTGGTCCGTCGCCGTTTGAGCGGTTCAATACCGCTCCTGCAGCATCTGGACTATACGACCCTGCTCGAGATAAAGACGCCTGTGGCCTTGCCATGGTTGCAACCCTGCGCGGCACCGCGGGACACGACATCATCGACACCGCGCTGAACGCGCTAACCAACCTGGAGCACCGCGGTGCGGTTGGCTCGGACGCCGGCACCGGCGATGGCGCGGGTATCCTCACCCAGATTCCGGACGCATTCCTGCGCGCGGTTGCTGGCTTCGAGCTTCCTGAGGCCGGCTACTACGCCGCGGGCCTGGTCTTCCTTCCAACCGACGCCGACGAGGCGGCTCGCGCCAAGGCCGGATTCGAGAACCTTGCCGCGGAGGAGAAGCTGACCGTTCTCGGCTGGCGTGTTGTTCCTGTCCGCCCAGAGGTTCTGGGTGACCTGGCTCGCGCGGCCCAGCCCGTCATCGAGCAGGTCTTCGTTGGTTCGGAAGACAACGCCACGGATCTTGAACTAGAGCGCCGCGCATTCCGTCTGCGCAAGCGCTCGGAGCGCACCCTGGGTATCTACCACCCTTCGCTTTCCAGCCGCACCATCGTGTACAAGGGCATGGTCACCACCCTGCAGCTTGAGCCGTTCTACCCTGACCTGAGCGACGAGCGTTTCGCATCAACCCTGGCTCTGGTTCACTCCCGCTTCAGCACCAACACCTTCCCATCGTGGCCGCTGGCGCACCCGTTTCGAATGATTGCCCACAACGGCGAGATCAACACCGTCAAGGGAAACCGCAACTGGATGCGCGCCCGCGAGGCAAAGATTACCTCCGAGGCGCTCGGCGACCTGAAGCAGCTGAGCCCAATCATCACCCCGAGCGGCTCGGACTCGGCGTCGTTCGACGAGGTCGTCGAGTTGCTCTACCTGGCCGGACGCAGCCTGCCGCACGCCATGATGATGATGATCCCAGAGGCCTGGGAGAAGCAGACGGACATCGAGGCAGCCCGCAAGAACTTCTACGACTACCACAGCATGCTCATGGAGCCGTGGGACGGCCCTGCCGCGGTCATCTTCACCGATGGCTCGCTGGTTGGTGCCACGCTTGACCGCAACGGTCTGCGCCCCGGCCGCTACGTGATCACCGACGATGGCCTGGTCATCCTCGCATCCGAGATCGGCGTGGTCGACATCGACCCAGCCAAGATCGTTCGCAAGGGCCGCCTGCAGCCTGGACGCATGTTCATCGCTGACACCAAGGCCGGCCGCCTCATCGATGACGACGAGATCAAGGCCGAGATCGCCGCACTCGAGCCGTGGGGCGAGTGGCTTGAAGCCAACCGCATCCGCCTGGAAGACCTGCCTGAGCGCGAGCACATCGCCTACACCGCAGCCAGCGTAAACCGCCGTCAGCGCACCTTCGGTTACACCAACGAGGACCTGCGCGTTCTGCTGGCACCGATGGCCAAGACCGGCGCCGAGCCTATCGGCGCAATGGGTAGCGACACCCCAATTGCGGCAATCAGCAACCGTCCGCGCGTTCTGTTCGACTACTTCGTGCAGCAGTTTGCACAGGTGACCAACCCGCCGCTGGACAGCATCCGCGAAGAGGTTGTCACCTCGCTCTCCACCTCCATTGGCCCGGAGGGCAACCTGCTAGACGCCCGCCCTGAGAGCGCCCAGCAGATCAGCCTGGCTTTCCCAGTGCTGTCCAACGATGACCTTGCCAAGATCAAGCACATCGATGAGAAGCCTGGCCTGGGAAACGCCTTCACCGTAACAGGTCTGTACAACGTGAACGAAGGTGCAGAAGGCCTCGCCGCACGTATCCGCGAGATCTTCGAAGAGGTTGACGCCGCGGTTGCCGCCGGCGCCACCTACCTGGTTCTTTCGGACCGCAACTCCAACCGCGAGCAGGCTCCGATTCCATCGCTGCTGCTCACCAGCGCGGTGCACCACCACCTGATTCGCACCGGCCGCCGCATGTTCGTGGGTCTGGTTGTCGAGGCCGGAGACGTTCGCGAGGTCCACCACGTTGCCGCGCTCATCGGCTACGGCGCGGCCGCGGTCAACCCATACCTGGCCATGGAGTCCTGCGAGCAGATGGTGAAGGACGGCCTCATCCAGGGCGTCTCCATCGAGAAGGCCTCCAAGAACCTGGTCAAGGGTCTCGGCAAGGGCGTGCTCAAGATCATGTCCAAGATGGGCATCAGCACCGTTTCGTCTTACTCGGGCGCGCAGGTCTTCGAAGCAATCGGCCTTAGCCAGGAGTTCGTTGACACCTACTTCACCGGCACCGTAAGCCAGCTCGGCGGTATCGGCCTCGAGGTAATCCACGAGGAGAACGCGGCCCGCCACCGCACCGCATACCCTGTGGACGAGGCAGCCAACCCGCACCAGGAGCTCGAGGTTGGCGGCGAGTACTCGTGGCGCCGCGAGGGCCCGGCTCACCTCTTCAACCCAGAGACAATCTTCAAGCTGCAGCACTCCACGCGCACCAAGAGCATGGAGATCTTCCGCGACTACACCAAGTCTGTGGACGACCAGGCCGAGAACCTGATGACCCTGCGCGGTCTGTTCACCCTCCGCACTGGTGTTCGTCAGCCTGTTCCTATCGATGAGGTGGAGCCAGTCTCGTCCATCGTGAAGCGCTTCTCCACGGGAGCCATGTCCTACGGTTCCATCTCTCCGGAGGCACACGAGACCCTGGCTATCGCCATGAACCGTCTGGGTGCCAAGAGCAACACCGGTGAGGGCGGCGAGGACGTTGAGCGCCTGCTGGACCCAGCGCGTCGCTCCGCAATCAAGCAGGTTGCGTCCGGTCGCTTCGGTGTGACCAGCATGTACCTCACCCACGCCGACGACATCCAGATCAAGATGGCTCAGGGCGCAAAGCCTGGCGAGGGTGGTCAGCTACCACCAAACAAGGTCTACCCATGGATCGCGCGTACCCGCCACTCGACCGCAGGTGTTGGCCTTATCTCGCCACCGCCTCATCACGATATCTACTCGATTGAAGACCTCAAGCAGCTAATCTTCGACGTCAAGCGCGCAAACCGTGCCGCTCGCGTTCACGTGAAGCTTGTTTCGCAGGTTGGTATCGGTACTGTTGCCGCCGGTGTTGCCAAGGCAAAGGCCGACCTTATTCTCGTATCGG
>JBJTNC010000035.1:0-4443 GCA_046073865.1 Micrococcales bacterium
CCCGCGCGCCCTCGCGGACGCCGCACTGAGCCCGCTCGCAATAGGTGCCATAGTGTTCGCATCGCTGGCCCCGGCGGATCAGGACTTTGACTTCTTCGCGGGACTGAGCGAAGACGACATCGAAGGTATGAGGCAGATGCAGGCGAGCGGCATGAACATGCTGCCCATGTTTGAGCAGTGGGCCGGTAGCATGGAGGCCAATCCCGCGGACCAAGTGGTGGATTCGGACGACCCAGCATCTGTTGCGTGGTCGCAAAGCCCCGATGGCCAGTTCAGGCTCTCCCAACCAGCCGGACTCCCATTCGAGTCAGGGGCATCCGGGTGGCTCTTTGACGAAATATCATTTGTCTCCCCCTGGGGGTTCAACCCGGCGACAATCACCAAGCCCGTGACGATCTTCCACGCCGAAGGCGACCCAAACGTGCCATTCGCGCACGGGCAGTGGCTCCACTCCAAGATTGCCGGAAACGTTTTGCACCCGCTGCAGGGAAAGGCACACTCGGCGGTATTCAACGTGGAGACGGTGTCGCAGGGCCTAGCGAGCCTCGTTTAACGCCTGTTTACCGGCTGGCAACCCATCGCTGCCAGAGTATTACCCAATTAAGAAAGTAAAATTCAGGTGGCGGGGTCCCGCCCAATCACTCCATCGATGATGCCAGAGGAGGAATGCACATGAGCCAAACAGACAGCAGTCGTTCCAAGTCGAGAACTCTGGTTCCGAGCGAACTCCCATTCATGGACGCCACTCGTCGCGCCCTCGCTCAGTCTTTGGTTAGCGCCTCTGGGCTCATCGGCCGGCCCGTCAAGGCCAACGCGGGCTCACTCGTGGGACGTGTTGCAGATATCGTCATTCGCTGGGACTCCGGGGAGTACCCCAAGGTTGCCGGGCTAATCGTTCGAATTGGTTTCCGTCGCTCATTTCTTCCCGTTCAGAACGTCACCAACATTGATTCCAATGGCGTGACGCTGTCGTCAACAAAATTCGATCTGCGCGACTACGAGCGCCGAGACGGCGAATTTCTTGCGAACGACGACATGATCGATCACCAGCTGCTGGACGTAAACGGTGCCCGGGTTGTTCGCGCATCAGACCTGTACCTGAGCAAGCAGGCTCGCTCCTACTTCGTGGTTGCCGTTGATGTGTCCTTCGCCAGCTTCCTCAGGCGCGTGCTACCGGGTTCCGCTGGCCGCACCGCCACCCCGGCTCGCGTAATCGACTGGGCCGGTATTCAGTCTTTCGGTCGCCCTGGCGAACCAACTAGGCTGCGCAAGCAGAACACCGCACTTACCAAACTTCGCCCCGCCGAGCTCGCAGACCTGCTGGAAGACCTGGGCCGTCACGAACGCCAGGTGCTGCTGGAGATCCTTGACCCCGAGGTTGCGGCAGACGCCATGGAAGAGATGGAAGCAGACGACCTCGAGGACATGCTGCTCCACGCACCTGTTGGCCAGGCGGCAGACCTTCTGGCCCGCATGGAGCCGGACGAGGCCGTTGACGCCCTGCGCGAGCTTCCAGAGGAAGACCGCGATGCGATGCTCGAGGCAATGGACCGCGAGACCTCCACAACTCTTATAGAGCTACTCACCTACGACGATGACGTTGCCGGTGGATTCATGACCTCCGAGCTGGTGATTCTGAAAGAGTCGGACACCGTTGCCGAGGCCCGCAAGATTTTGCTTGAGCTGGACAACAACGATGTCCAGTGCATCGTTGTTGTTGACGCGGACGGCCGCCTGCTTGACGACCTACACCTCATCGACCTCTTCCAGGCAAACTCTCGAACTCTGGTTGGAAACGTGAAGAACGAATCCGTGCCGGAAACCGTGCGTCCAGAGGCGGACCTAGAAGAGGTAATTGAGAAGTTGACCGCCAACCGCGGCGGCTCGCTGGTTGTGGTTGACGAGGAGAACCGTCCGATTGGCCGAATCCTCTCCGACGACGTTGTCGATGCCCTCGTGAAAGAAAGATCTGGCCGCAGCTGGCCTTGGCAGGAGGGTCGCAACTGATGGCCAAGACGCAGTCCAACGACATCGTGAAAACCCAGCGCCGATTCACGAGCGCGCGCTTCGTCGCGCTCCTAGGCGTGCTCGGCCCAGGCCTGCTGGCAGGGCTCTCCGATGACGACCCCGCCGGAATCACCACCTATTCGCAGCTTGGCGCGGGCTTCGGCTACCAGCTGCTCTGGGTTCTCACCATTTCCACCATCGCGCTGATTCTGTTCCAGCAGTTGGGTGCTCGCATCGGAGTTGTGACAGGCCAGGGCCTGGCTGGCCTAATCCGCCAGCGCTACGGGGCGCGTGCCGCCACGCTGGCAATCATCGCCCTGCTCGGCGCCAACATCGGAACCACGGCGGCAGAGTTCGCGGGCATCGCGGCGGGAGCTGAGCTCTTTGGCGTCTCGCGTTACGTGGCAGTGCCTCTGGCAGCCCTCGCAGTTTCGTTCCTGGTTCTTCGCGGAAATTTCCGCAATGTGGAGCGCGTGCTGCTGGTTCTCTCTGCGGTATTCATCTGCTACATCGCCGCCGCTTTCTTTGCCAAGCCAGACTGGGGCATGGCCTTCCAGGGCTCGGTGGTTCCCACTATGCCCTTCAACAAGGACGCCCTGCTCATTGCAACGGCAACCCTCGGAACCACGCTCGCCCCGTGGGGCCTCAGCTTCATCCAGTCCTACGTTGTGGATAAGCGCCTCACCATCAAGGACATGCCGTACCTCCGCCTCGATGTCTGGATCGGCGCCCTGCTGACCGGAATCATCGGATTCTTCGTCGTGATCACCTGTGCCTCAACTCTCAACGTCGCTGGCGTGAAAAACATCACCGATGCCGCGCAGGCCGCCAAGGCCCTTGAGCCAATGGCCGGCTCGTTCGCAACCGCTCTGTTCGCAACCGGCCTGATTGGTGCAGCACTGCTGGCGGCCTCAATCCTGCCACTCTCCACCGCCTACGCGGTGACGGACCTCACTGGCCAGCCAGCCGCCCTGGACGACAGCATTAAAGAGGCACCGCTCTTCTACGGCACCTTTGCCTTCGTGACCGTTTTGGCAATGAGTCTGGTTCTCATTCCAGGCGCACCGATGGTGCCCATCCTTGTGCTGACCCAGGTTCTCAACGCGGTGCTACTGCTTCCGCTGCTTGGCTTCATGTATGGAATCTCGCGTGATCCAAAGCTAATGGGTTCGCACGCCGCTAGTCGCGGCATGGCCGCCACCTACATCGTCGCCATTGTGCTCATCGCGGTGTGCATCGGTGCCCTAGGATACTTCAGCTTCGGCTAAGAGGTGCCTGCGGTTACAGCCCGAAGGCGTAAACTTGGACTAGGTCCACTGGCGTACTCACTTCCTTTTTCTCACTCATTTGAGGACTAATTCATGACTGAATCCACTGCCGGCAAGGCAAATATCGGAGTTGTTGGACTGGCCGTAATGGGCTCCAACCTGGCCCGCAACCTGGCTAGCCGAGAGGGCAACACCGTTGCCGTTTACAACCGCAGCTGGGAGCGCACCGAGACCCTGATCACAGAGCACCCTGAGGCCGGATTCATCGCCTCCGAGACCATCGATGAGTTTGTGGCATCGCTGGCCAAGCCACGCACCGCCATCATCATGGTTCAGGCCGGCAAGGGAACCGACGCCGTGATCGCACAGCTTTCCGAGCGCTTTGAGCCGGGCGACATCATCGTGGACGGCGGCAACGCACTGTTCACAGACACCATTCGCCGTGAGGCAGAGGTTCGCGCCAAGGGCATCAACTTTGTTGGCGCTGGAATTTCCGGTGGTGAGGAGGGCGCTCTCAAGGGACCTTCGATCATGCCTGGCGGTTCGGCGGAGGCCTACAAGACGCTCGGCCCAATCCTGGCCTCCATCGCCGCGGTTGCCGAGGGTGAGCCTTGCGTTACCCACGTTGGCACCGATGGCGCCGGCCACTTCGTCAAGATGATCCACAACGGTATCGAGTACGCCGACATGCAGCTGATTGCCGAGGCGTACGACATTCTTCGTCAGGCAGGCGCATACAGCCCCGCCGAGATCGCCGCAATCTTTGGCGAGTGGAACAAGGGCACCCTCGAGAGCTTCCTGATCGAGATCACCGCAGAGGTACTGAAGCAGGTTGATGCAAAGACCGGCAAGCCATTCGTGGACGTTGTCCTGGACCAGGCTGGCTCCAAGGGCACCGGTGTCTGGACCGTGCAGACCGCCCTGAACCTCGGAACCCCGGTTTCGGGCATCGCCGAGGCAGTGTTTGCACGCTCGCTCTCGTCGCAGGCATCGCAGCGCGCAGCCGTCGATGGCCTCCCAGCCGATGCCACCACCTGGAGCATCGAGGACAAGGTGGCCTTCGTTGAGGACGTTCGCCGCGCACTCTACGCATCCAAGCTGGTTGCCTACGCTCAGGGCTTCGACGCAATCCGAGCCGGCGCAAAGGAATACGGCTGGGACATCAACC
>JBJTNC010000036.1:0-10994 GCA_046073865.1 Micrococcales bacterium
ACTCACTCGATGTCGAGGCCGGCTACAGCCTCTACAACGGTGACACCCTTGGCGATGCCAGCTATGCCTACGACGTTGCCACCCCGGTGAATGCTGGTACCTACACCATCACCCCGAGCGCGGTCAGCTTCACCAGCGGAAGCGCCTCCAACTACAACATCACCTACGACAACGGTCAGCTCACAATTGCTAAGAAAACCGTCCACATCACCATGGATAATCTGAGCAAGAGCTACGGAGCCAGCGACCCAACCTTCACGTACACGCTGGATAACCCGGCGGAGCTGCTGGAGGGCGACACCATCACCGGAAGCGCGTCTCGCGAGTCTGGTGAAGCAGTTGGAAGCTACGCATACAAGGTGGGTACTTTGACCGCGGGCGGTAACTACAACCTGGTTATCACCAACGGAACCTTCACAATCAATAAGCTTCACGTGAAGGTAACCCCAACCGCTGGTCAGACCAAGGTTTACGGCGACAAGGATCCCGCTTACACCTTCACCACCGATGTGACCCTTCCGTTCGGCGAGTCGCTGAGTGGTTCGCTTGACCGCACCGGTGGAGAGAACGTTGGCAGCTACGACTTCAACCTCGGAAACCTGGTTGAGTCCAACTCCAACTACGAGCTTGAGCTTGTGCCGGCAACCTTCGGAATCACCAAGCGTGACATCACCGTGAGTGTTGATCCACTGGAGAAGTTCTACGGCGATGCCGACCCAGCCTTCACCTTCAGCTACAGCCCCACCGAACTGCCTAACGGAACAGCGATTGTTCTGACCGGCAGCCCGGAGCGTGCAGTTGGCGAGAACGTGGGCGAGTACGCAATCACCAAGGGAAGTTTGGACGGCGGCGACAACTTCACAGTCACCGGATTCACCGGCGCCAAGCTCACCATCAAGAAGCGTCCTATCAGCATCGTTGCAGCAGACCAGTCCGCCAAGTACGGCGCAGCTCTTCCAAGCAACAGCTGGTCACTGGCCGAGGGCAGCAGCCTGGGCTACCAGGACGCCATCTCGGGTGTGACCTTCGACTACTCTTCGACTCCTCGTCTGCACGTTGGAAGCTACGACATCATTCCGTCGGCAGCAACCTTCAGCACGGGTGATGCCGCGAACTACGACATCACCTATGTAAACGGAACCATTGTCATCACAAAGGCTTCGCTGACCGTGACTATCGACAATGCCTCGAGCAACTGGGGAGAGGCCGCGCCATCGTTCAAGGTTCTAAACACCGATGGCCTGGTTGATTCCGATGCAATCGGTTCGATGAGCTACACCGTTGACGGCAACTCGTCGGCGCCTACCGCCATCGGCAGTTACGTGCTGAACGGAACCCTGGATGGCATGGATGTTGGCTCTCTCGAGGACTACGAGGTCACGGTTGTTCCCGCGACCTACCTCATCAATGGTCCGCAGGTTATCAACTTCGATCCACCGCAGGGTCCAACCGCCGGCGGCACCCAGTTCACCATCTACGGAACCGGTTTTGGCTACGACGTGCCAACGGTGATCTTCGATGGCGTGCCCGCCACCGATGTGGTCCTCCTCGACTCCGGCACCATTACAGGCGTCACCCCGCCGCACGCCGAGGGTCCTGTTGATGTCCAGCTGGTAATCGGCGACCAGACGATTGATCTGGGCAAGCTGTTCACCTACATCCCGCCGCCACCGGCACCAGTTATTGACGTTCTCTGGCCTGGCATTTCACCAACCGGCGGAGGAAGCACCATCACCATCACCGGTGCCAACTTCTGCGGTAGCGACAACAAGGGTTCGAAGGTTTACGTCGATGGCGTGCTTGCCAAGAACATCGTGGTTTCGCCTGACTGCAAGACCATCACGTTCAAGACACCAACCTACAAAATCGGTGTCTATCGCGTGGAGGTCCGCAACAAGGATGGCGTTGTGGGCTACGACCAGGCAATCCAGTACGTTACCGGCGGCACCCGATCACTATCCAAGCTGATCATTTTCAAGGGTGATTCTTCGATTCTGAAGCCTGGCGCCAAGGTTGCGCTGAGGTCGCTGGCATCGCACCTGAAGGGTAAGGCAGACGTAGTGGTCAACGTTTACGGCTGGGTTCACAGGACCACGAGCAGCCGCATCGATGCCGCACTGTCTCTGGCTCGAGCCAAGAACGTGGTCAAGTTCCTAAAGAGCGTGGGCGTTGTTGGAACCTTCAACTACGCTCCAAAGGGCATCTATCACAAGGGCGACTACCGCGACCGTCGCGCCGAGGTTGACGCCACCTGGACGGAGTAACACCTAGTAGCAACTGCCCCGCCGGGCTCGATTCCGGCGGGGCAGTTGCAATTTGCGGCAGCCAGAGCGAACGGCACAGCAGGGTGCTGTAGCCTACAGGAATGAGCAATCCTAAAGTCCTGGTGGTCATCGATGTGCAGAACGGGTTCAAGCACCCTTCAATGCCGCCAAGCAATAATCCGGCCTGTGAGGCAAACGTCAAGCGCCTGCTCAACGCCTGGCGTCAGCGCCAGTGGCCAGTGGTGTTGGTGCGCCACGACTCGAAGTCGGCAACCTCTGTGCTTCGTCCCGGTCAGGCTGGCAACGAATTTCAGCCGGGCATCGATGGCGCAAGCGACCTAATAGTCTCCAAGAGCGTTCACTCCGCTTTCCTGGGCGAGCCATCGCTGGAGGCCTGGCTGAAGGCCGCCGGCCACAGCAGCCTGGTGATCTGCGGCATTCAGACCAACTACTGTTGCGAGACCACCGCTCGCATGGGTAACAACCTGGGATACCAAATCGACTTTGCCATTGATGCCACGAGAACATTCGATCTGACCGACCTGGACGGCAACGTTGTTACCGCGGCCGAGCTGAGCCGAATCACAGCCACCAACCTCAACGGCGAATTTGCGCGGGTGCTCACCACCGATGCGCTGTTGTCCGAGCTACCGGACCTGGTCTAGATCGGGTTAGAGCGCGGGCGCCATCACCCAAAGCACCTCGACCGGATCCTGGGTGGGGTTGTTCCAGGTGTGGGCTTCGCGGCCCCGGAATGTCATGGCGTCGCCGGCATTGAGCAGGTGGCGCTCTGGTCCCAGAACCACTTCCAGCTGCCCCGACAGGACGTAGACAAACTCAACCTCGCAGTTCACCTGGTAGAGCTCGTCACCGCCCGATCCCCCTGGAGCGATCTTCGAATGCAGCACCTCGATGTGGGTCTGGTTGCCGGAGGAGAGCAGGAATTCCTCTGCGTCCTTGCCGCCGAAGTTGATTCTTGCGCCGTCACCCGCGCGCACGATAGCGCTGGTAGGAGCGTCAAATAGTTCGCCGACCCGCAGGCCGAGGGCGTCACACACTGAAACCAGCGATGCCACTGATGGAGAAACCTGGTCGCGCTCGAGTTTGCTCACAAAGCCCTCGGTGAGTCCCGTCGCCGCCGCTATCTGCCCCAAGGTGAGCCCCTGGGCGATGCGGCTGGCCCTGAGGCGTCCGCCGATTGGGATTTCCCCCTTGACTGCCAACTGCTACTCCACTTCTAGTGCAACTGCCCTAACGGGAGCGCCATCGATGCCAACGAATTTCATCGGCAGAAGTGAGATTACTGGACGGTCAAAGGTGATGGCCTCAAGGTTGGTGAGGTTTTCGCAAATTACTCCGCCGGCCTCTGCAATTAGGTGGTGGGCGGGGAAGCCAACGCCAGGGTGGTCTTCGTCTGGCGTCTCATCGATGTTGATTGCGTCCAGCCCGAAAGTCTTGACCCCGGCAACCAGCAGCCGCTTCACCAAATCGGCGTCTAGGTATGGGTTTTCGAAGTAGGAATCAGTGCCGTAGTGGCGTGACCAGAGGGTTTTGAATATAACGATTTGGGGTACATCGGCGGCTGGAACCTGGCTGGAGACCATGTCCCAGGTGATGCACTGCCTGGCCTCTAGAGGGCCGCAATCCACAACCACGGCCTCGCCGATGAAGAGTTTTAGGTCCAGCTCATCGATGCGCGCGGTGGCGTCATCGAAGTGGAAAGGCGCGTCAACATGCGTGCCAGACTGGCTGCCCATCTCAATTGCCATGAGGTTGAAGCCATCGCGGGCAATGGTGGAGTGCTGCATGATCCTGGGTACCGGGTCACCCGGGTACACCTGCGTCTGCTCGTTGATGGGGTGAGACAGGTCCACGACACGAATTATCTTCATAAGAAAAAAGTATTGCCTAACAGGCAAGAGCGGAATAGCATTTCCAACAATGGCATCACAGGAGTGACCCGAAAGGAAACCATGAGCAACGAGGCTCTAAGCGCCAAACCGAAGATTACCGAGATCGAGGGATTCGGAATTGACACAATTCCGGACGAACACCGCACGTCTACACCCTGGGATCTTTTCCGCATTCAGTTTGGTGGCGCAAACACCTTCGCCACCGTACTCCTGGGCACATTCCCAATCGCCTTCGGTCTGTCGTTCTGGCAGGGCGTTGCGGCCGTGACCCTCGGCGTGCTCGCGGGAACCATCTTCCTCATGCCACTTGGTTTCTTCGGCCCTCGCACCGGAACCAACAACGCTGTTTCCTCGGGAGCTCACCTGGGTGTGCGCGGCCGTATCGCAGGCTCGTTCCTCTCGCTGCTCACCGCGGTGGCCTTCTATTCAATCTCCGTTTGGGTTGGTGGTGACGCACTGGTTGGCGCATTTGTTCGCCTGTTCGGAGCCCAAGACTCGCAGGGGCTGCGCATCGGACTCTACGCAATCATCGGTTTGATCGTGGTTGTCGTGGTTGTCTACGGTTACCAGTTCATGCTGTTCGTCAACCGCATCGCGGTTTGGCTGAACACCGTGCTGATGCTCCTGGCAATCGTTGCCTTCTCCGGAAGCTTCAACCCCGCATTCGCCGGAACCCCGGACAAGCTGTTGCTGGGAAGCTTCTGGCCAACCTTCATCCTGTCCGCTCTGATTGCCATGTCCAACCCGGTATCGTTCGGAGCCTTCCTCGGCGACTGGGCTCGCTACATCCCTCGAGGAACCTCCAACGCCAAGCTGGCGCTTGCCACCCTGGGTGCCCAGCTGATGACCCTCATCCCGTTCATCTTCGGCGTTGCCACCATGACCCTCGTCACCAGCGGTGACTACGTTGTTGGCCTCATCGGTGCCGCACCAACCTGGTACGCCTACCTGATCATCGTCGTGGCCTTCATCGGTGGTCTCTCCACCGGAACCACCTCGCTTTACGGAACCGGCCTCGACTTCTCGTCCGTGTTCCCTAAGCTCAGCCGCGTTCAGGCAACCATCGCAATCGGCTCGGTGGCCTTCGCCTTCATCGTTGCAGGTCGTCTGTTCGTTGACCTCCTCGGCGCCGTGAACGGATTCGTTGGCGCGATAGTGGTTACCACCACCCCGTGGATGATCATCATGGCCATTGGTTTCTGGAACCGCCGCGGCTGGTACGCCAACGAGGACCTCCAGGTGTTCAACCGAGGCAAGATTGGCGGCCGCTACTGGTTTGAGGGCGGAGTCAACTGGCGCGCAATGGGTCCCTGGATCATCGCCGCGACGCTCGGACTACAGTTTGGCTACTACCCACCGGTGATCGTTGGTGTCTGGAGCGGCGTCGCCGGCGGAATCGACCTATCGCTGGTGGTGTCCATCGTCACCGCCGCCGTGCTCTACATCCTGGCACTGCTCATCTGGCCGGAGCCGGCCTACGCATACGGACCTAAGGGTCCGCGCATCGGCCGCACCGTTCAGCGTGACGTTCCTGAAGTTCGATAGGAAACAAGTTGCAAGAAGTACCGCGCATCAAAACCGGTGACCGCATTGGTCAGGTTGATGCAACCGTAGTACCCCGCTTCGCTGGCCTGGGCACCTTCGCAAGGTTGCCCAGGCTGGATGAGGTGGAATCGGCTGATATCGCAGTGGTTGGCATTCCCTTCGATGCCGGCACCAGCTTCCGTCCGGGCGCTCGCTTCGCGCCTTCGCACATTCGCGAATCTTCGCGCCTGCTGAGGCCGTACAACCCCGGACAGGACGCAAGCCCGTTCGCCCTTGCGCAGGTGGTTGACGCAGGTGACATCCCTGTCAACCCGTTCTCCATCGATGAAGCGGTGCAGCAAATTGAGGCCGGCCTGGATGGCCTGCTGGCGCAGGGGCTGAAGCTGGTGACACTCGGCGGCGACCACACCATCGCCTACCCAACTTTGAAGTCGCTTCACAAGGTGCACGGTCCAATAACGGTCATCCACTTCGATGCCCACCTCGATACTTGGGACACCTACTTCGGAACCCCGCTCACTCACGGAACTCCGTTCCGCCGGGCCAGCGAGGACGGCCTAATCGACCAGACCTCGAGCCTTCACGTAGGCATTCGCGGGCCACTATACGACAAGTCTGACCTCGAGGACGACGAGAGACTCGGCTTTGCAATCATTAAGAGCGATGACCTCGATTCGCAGGGAGCGGACACGGTCATTGAGCGCATGCGCAAGCGAGTTGGGGACAAGCCGGTTTATGTCTCGATAGACATCGATGTGCTGGACCCCGCATTTGCGCCGGGCACGGGAACCCCTGAGATCGGTGGTCTCACCAGCCGTGAGATGCTCAAGCTCATCCGCTCGCTGGATGTTCTCAATCTGGTTGGCGTGGACATCGTTGAGGTTTCGCCAGCCTACGACCACGCTCAGATCACCGGGCTCGCGGCCGCCAACCTGGCCTACGAACTAATCACACTGTTGGCCAGGAGGGTCTAGTGGCAATCAAAGAAGAGGTGCTTGAAGCCGCCGCCAAGATTGTTGCAGACTTCGGCTCGCACAGCACCGAGGCCTACTTCTCGGGTTTCACGGAGGACGCCAGCTTCCTGTTTTACACACACACCGAGCGCCTCAACTCGCGCGCGGCCTACGAGGCTCTCTGGGCCAAGTGGGAGGCCGAGGACGGTTTCAAGGTTCACGGCTGCCGCTCCAGCAACCAGCTGGTTCAGCCGCTCGGCGACGATGCCGCGGTGTTTAGTCATCTGGTGAGCAGCGACATCGAGTTTGGTGGCGAGATTTCGACCATCGCCGAGCGCGAGACCATCGTGTTCCAGAAGATCGGTAACCGTTGGTTGGCGGTGCACGAGCACCTCTCTCCCGAGACCGCAGCCTAGGCTTCGGGCATGCTCATCCACGACTGGGATTCCGCCCGAAGCGAGGCCGAGTGGCGTGAGTGGCTGGCGTCTCGAGAGTGCTTCGGAGTGCTTGCGGTTGATCACCCGGCTCCAGGGGAGGCGCCAATTATGGTGCCAACACACTTCACGCTGAGCGACAACCAGATTTTGCTTCACCTGCACAAACAGAACACCGCCATCGATGCCCTGCGGCGAAGTGGCTCAGCCTCTCTCACCGTATTTGGCGACTACGCATATGTGCCAGGCTACTGGCGCAATCCGGTGGACGTCGAGCCCGAACGAGGTGTTCCAACCAGCTACTACGCCGCGTTGAACTTTCGATGCACGGCCAGGTTGGTTGACGACCCCGCTGGCATTGCCCGGGTGCTAACCGCGCAGATGGTTCACATGCAGCCGGAGGGCATACACGTTCCGGTGACTCCCGAGTCTCAACCCTATGGGCCAATGCTGAGCGCGGTGGCTGGCGTAATCCTGGAAATCCGGGAAGTAGAAGCCAAGTTTAAGTACGACGACCACAAGTCTGAGGCGCACAGGAACCGCGTGAGCGAAAACCTGATTGAGCGCGGCCGTCCGCTGGATGAGGCGGCTGCCAAGCAGCAGCAGCGAAGGCTGGGGGAGTCTGGCGAAGCCTAACTCAGGTCGAGCCTTGGCTAGGCTTAACCCATGTCTGAAAACCTGCCACCCTGCCCGGCCTGCAACTGCGAGTACAGCTACGAGATGGGCGACCTTCTGGTCTGCCCCGAGTGTGCAAACGAGTGGAACCCCGCCGATGCCGCAGACGACAACTGGGGCGTCCCTGAAGTGGGCGAGGTCAAGGACGTTGCCGGAAATGTGCTGGCAGACGGTGACACGGTAACCATAGCCAAGGATTTAAAGGTGAAGGGTGCAAGCTCCTCCATCAAGGTGGGAACCAAGGTTCGCAACATCCGCCTGGTGAACGGCGCCGATGGACACGACATCGAGGCCAAGGTTGACGGCTTCGGCCAGATGATGCTCAAATCATCGGTGGTTAAAAAGGTCCTGTAGCGGGCCGCAAACGGGGGGTAATGCTTTTGACTTTAGTTCGTGAAACGCGCGGCGTTTGATGAGCAAACTTTTTTCAACCACACCTGCCAGCCGGCTGCCTGGTTTGTCAGCACTGAGATCTGTGCTTCTGCTGATGGGTGTCATGGGGCATGCCGCCATGGTGCTTCCGCTGTTTGATCCCCGCGCCAGCGCCACCGATGTTCTGCTACTCAAGGCCTCATACCAGCTGGTGCACATCTGGCGCGTGCCAACCTATTTTCTGGTTTCGGGTTTCCTTTCTGCAGCGCTTTTTGCGCGCGGGACCATCTGGGATTTTGTGCGGGGAAGGTTCAAGCGAGTGACCTCGGTGCTGTTGGCCGCTCAGCTGTTCATCATCCCGGTGTTTGCTCTCAGCCCCGGCGGTTGCGCTGTGTGTCAGCCGTTTGGTGGTTCCACGTGGCTAGCCGTTGGCTGGCTCCACCTGTGGTTTCTCTACGACCTGGTGATCATTTCGCACCTATTCGTGGCCGCAATTTGGTTGAAACGCAGGCTTCCGGCTGGGGTTCAGGCATGGATATACAGCGCGGCTTCGAGGTTCACCATCGGTCCATTCTCACTCCTCGCGCTCGCGACACTCTGCACCCTCATTCCCGGGGTCTTCGGGCCAGGCCACCTGCTTCGCATCAACTTCGGCATACTTCCCGATCCGTGGCTGATCCTCTACCACTCGATTTTCTTTTCATCGGGTTGGTTGCTTAGGCGAAACGGCGGCCTGGTGAACCCGCCTCGATATCTTTGGCTAACCGTGGGTGCCGCCATAGCGCTCACCCTCGTTACCTATTCATCGATGGTGGCAAACGGGGTTGCTGAGACCTTCCTCTCCAACCTCACATCGTGGGTGTCCGCCTGGGCTGTCATCGGATGTTTCACACGGCTTGTGACTAAACCCAACCGACTCTGGACCTACCTGAACGACGCCTCCTACTGGGTGTACCTGTGGCATGCCATCCCGGTTTTGCTGCTCTCCTGGAGCTTCGCCCACCTGGGATTGAATGTGTGGCTAAACCTGTTTGCAACAAGTGCAATCACGCTCGCGCTCACGCTTGTCAGTTACAACCGATGGGTGGCGCCCACTGTGATAGGTCTCTATCTCTCGGGGCGCAGGCGCACCAAAATTCACCTAAGCGGTAGTCTCGAGTCCAGAACGCAAGCCATTCCAACCGGAGGTCCGCTGACCGAATGAAACAAATAGGCAAGCCTGCATTCATAGCCGCCCTAATCGGCCCGGTCCAGTCCGCCATGGGCTGGATCATCGCGGGCTCGCTATGGGCGGAGTACAACCCGGTGAAGCAGACCATCAGCGACCTTGCGGCTCCCGAGTCGCCGGTGCACCTGATCATGTCCAGCTTCTTCATTCTGGGCGGCACGCTCACCATCATCGCGGCCATCTGGGCCAGAACGCTGGCGATGCCTGGGCGAATCGCGCTGCTGATTTCCGGGCTCTGCACCTACGGGCTCACAATTTTCCCAACCCCGCTGGTTGGCTATTCCATCTGGCATCGCGTCTTTGCCATTTCATCGTTTGTGCTTTCGGCAGGATGGCCTATCTTCGCCATGCGCTTCAGAAAAGATGCGCCCTGGATCATTCGGCCGGCCGCATCCATCGTGGCAACTGCTCTGCAGGCGGGTCTCGCCCTCTGGTTCCTGAGCACCTGGACCAGCCCAGCCGCAACCGATGTTGGTGTTTGGGAGCGCGTTGTTGCGGTTTCGCAGGCACTCTACGTTTCAGCTGTTGTGGTGGTTATTTACCTGGGACAGCGCAAAGTAAAGGCCGGCAACTAGGCAGTTTCCAGCGCTAGTTCTTAGGCAGGAACATCGAAGCTGCGGCCCTAATGACCATGGCCTCGGGTAGACGCGAAGACATCGCGGCCAGCACGCGGTTGCCGGTTCCATCAATCACCGATGGCTTGGAGCGGCGTGCATCGAGTGCCTTGAACGTGGTGCGGACCACGTTGGAAACCGGGGCAAGCGAGCCAGCAGGTTTTGCGCCCGCGATGTCAAAGAACTCGGTTTGGGTGGCGCCCGGGCAAACGGCGAAAACCCGAACATTGCTTCCGTGAACCTCACCCCAAACGGCCGATGTGAACGAGCGCACGAAAGACTTGGTGGCCGCGTAAACCGCCATACCCGGCACTGGCTGGAAAGACGCGGTGCTGGCGATGTTGACAATCGCTCCAGAGTTTCGGTCCAGCATTCCCGGCAGGTAGGCGCGGGTGAGGTCAACCAGGGTTGCAACGTTCAGGACAATCTCCTGCTGGATTCGCGAGCGGTCCTCGTTGGCCAGCCGGGCGTTGGTGCCGAATCCGGCGTTGTTGATGAGGAACGAGACCTCAACTCCAAGCTTGGTGAGCGAAGCCTCTAGGCGAGCGCCGGCATCCAACGTGGCCAGGTCCATGGCAATCACGTCCACCTTCGCGCCAAACTCAGTGCCTAGCCTCTCGGCAATTGCTCGCAGCGCATCCTGGCGCCTCGCAACCAGTACAAGGTTGCTGCCCCTTCGGGCAAACTCCTCTGCGTAAGCCAAGCCAATACCTGCGCTGGCTCCGGTGATAACCGCGGTCTTGCCCTTGTAGTTCACTCTGTTCCCCTAGCTGGTTAGTGTTGCCTAATCAAACCGCTTATCTAGTTGGTAGATTCCGAATCGTAAATCATTTCGCGTACCTCCTGAGGGCAGCGGCAGCCTCTGGCTATTTTGGCAGCCCAGCTATACGCCTCTTCGGAGGTACGCGAAATGATTTACGATTCGGAATCTACCAACTAGATAAGCGGTTTGATTAGGCAACACTAACCAGCTAGGGGAACAGAGTGAACTACAAG
>JBJTNC010000037.1:0-11939 GCA_046073865.1 Micrococcales bacterium
CGCTGAAGACATCGCCGCGCATCGCCTTGACGTGTTCCTCGTCAACGGTGGCGTTTTCCTCAACCTCTTCGGCCGCCTGCCAGAAGAAGAGGTATGGGCTAATGGTTGTTCCGGCCAGCGCAATCAGCAGCTCGAAGGTGGCCTTGCTGTAGCTGATGCTTGGTAGCAGGGTGGCGTGCCAGACCGCACCCCAGTCCACCTTCGCCACAAACATCACAGCCACGTAGGCCAGCAGGCTCAGGCAGAGCCAGCGAAGAACCCGCGAATAGCGGTGGTAGGGAACCACAATCTCCGAGCCAGCGAGCAGCAGCGCGAACCCAACCACCCCCACCTCCTGGTTGATGGGGACAATCAGCCTCAGTGCGGCTGCCATCGATGCGAGGTCGGCGGCGATATTGACCGTGTTTGCGATGGCCACCAGGAGAACGGCTACCATCAGCACCCAGCGCGGAAGCCTGGCCTTGATGATTGCAGCCAACCCCTTGCCGGTGACCAGGGCCAGACGCGCGCAGGCCTCCTGCGTTGCGTACGCGAGCGGAAGCAGAAGCGGCGCCGCCCAGAGCATTGTGTAGCCGGCCTGCGAGCCGGCCTGCGAGTAGGTGCCGATGCCCGATGGGTCGTCATCGGCGGCTCCCGTGACAATTCCGGGCCCTAGCCGATGAAAGTATCCGGGTGAGCGGATTGCCCCGCGATGTGGGTGGTGCTGACCCCTGCCTGCAAAGTTCTTGGCTCGTCTTCTCGCCTCAGACACCGGACTCCCCGCTAACCCTGCCCAGCCCTAAAACAGGGTTGGGATCTCCGTCTTCATGCCGCGCATCGCGTCGTAGTCGAGAACAACGCACTCTATTCCGCGATCGGCTGCGAGTGTCTTCGCCTGCTGCTTGATTTCCTGAGCGGCAAAGACTCCGCGAACCGGCGCAAGCACGGGGTCGCGGTTTAGCAGCGCCAGGTAGCGGGTTAGCTGCTCGACGCCGTCGATCTCGCCGCGACGCTTTAGCTCAATGGCAACGTGACCGCCCGCCGGGTCCTTGGCGAGGATGTCCACGGGACCGATGTCGGTGAAGAATTCGCGGCGCACCAGCTCCAGGTCCTCCGCAACCAGGTGCAGCTGTTCGGCCAGCAACTCCTGCAGGTGGGCCTCGACGCCGTCCTTTATTAGCCCCGGGTCGTCGCCCAGGTGGTGCTCCAGGTCATCGAAGATTTCAAAGACGTTGATCTGGAGCATGTCTGCGGTCTTGACCTGCTGGACCATCCAGGTTTCAACCACGCCAAGCTCTTTGGCCTCCGGCGATGCCTCGCGGCGATCGATTGTGCAGGGCGGGTTCATCCAGTTCAGTGGCTTGTAACTGCCGGAGTCCGAGTGCACCAGGATGGAGCCGTCGTTTTTGAGCAGCAGCAGGCGCTTGGCCCGAGGCAGGTGGGCTGTGAGCCTGCCCGCGTAGTCAACCGAGCAGTCGGCTATAACCAGGCGCATTTACTTCTTCTTTTCCTCCGCGGCCAGGAGCTTCTCCTCCAGCGCGGCCACCTTGTCTAGCAGATCGCTGATTGCCTCATCCTGGGTGTCCAGGTGGCTCTGAATCTCGCGGGCGTCGTGCAGGATTGCGTCTGCATCGTTGTAGGTTGCGATTGCACGCTCATCGGATGCCTTGGCCTGAATGTTTTGACCAACGATGATGATGGGCAGAAGCACCAGTTGAAGGAAGGTTTGCGCCACCCAGCTGACGATGGTGATGGTGTTGCCTGACATGAGTGCGCCGGGCAGGCTCACCAGGGTGAGGGCAAAGAATGCGTAGGCCGCCCACATGGTGCCAACCCGGTTGGTGATGGCCAGGCCCAGACGGTTATTGAAGGCGGTTACCGGGGAGACGTCGGCGGTTCCGCGCTTCCTGATGTTTGCTCGGGTTGCCGGGCCGTGAGCCTCGCGCACTGCCTTGTGCGGATTCGCCTGATACTCGTACTTGGATGCCATAGAGAAAGGCTACCCGCTGCCAAAGACGTTGTTGGGTAAACTTAGGGGCTATGGCCATGAAAATTACGGTAATTGGACTCGGTTATTTGGGAGCAACCCACGCGGTTGCAATGGCGGAACTTGGCCACCAGGTAATTGGTATTGAAGCCAACCCAAAGCGACTCGGTGACCTTCAGAACGGCGTTGTGCCATTCTTCGAACCGGGACTCGACGAGGCGCTGCAGGCGGTTATCGCCAAGGGCAACATCAAGTTCCAGGCCGAGCACACCGAGGAGTCGCGTGAAGCCGACCTGCACTTCCTCTGCGTTGGCACCCCTCAGCTTCCTGGCAGCTACGCCGCAAACACCCAGTACCTTCACGACGCCGTTCGCGCACTGGCGCCGTACCTGCGTGAGGACGCCGTAATCGCCGGCAAGTCCACCGTCCCCGTAGGCACCGCAGCAAAGCTGACCGAGGTGCTGGCCGAGGCCGCCGGATTCCAGCCACACCTGGCCTGGAACCCAGAGTTCCTGCGTGAGGGCACGGCGCTCGAGGACAGCCTGCGCCCGGACCGCATCGTCATCGGTGTCAGCGACGAGCGCAGCGCAGAACTGCTTCGCAAAGTTTACGAGCCGATCACCGCGCACGGAACCCCGTTCATTACCACCGACATCCCAACCGCTGAGCTGGTTAAGGTTGCGGCCAACTCGTTCCTCGCCACCAAGATCTCGTTCATCAACGCCATGGCCGAAATCGCCGAGGTGGCCGGAGCCGACGCCGTCTCGCTCGCCGAGGCAATCGGTTACGACGAGCGCATCGGAAACAAGTTCCTCCGCAACGGAATCGGCTTTGGCGGCGGCTGCCTTCCAAAGGACATCCGCGCGTTCATGGCCCGAGCAGAGGAGCTTGGCGTTGGTCAGGCGGTTGACTTCCTGGCAGACGTTGACAGCATCAACCTTCGCCGCCGCGCCCGCGTAGTGGACCTCCTCAAGCGCGAGCTGGGAAGCATCGCCGGCAAGCGCATCCTGGTTCTGGGTGCGGCCTTCAAGCCGGACTCCGACGACCTGCGCGACTCACCATCCATCGCAGTCGCCAAGCTGATTCTCGCCGAGGGTGCCAACGTGGTTGTCCACGACCCAATCTCGCTCGACCACGTGCGCGCCACCGAGCCGAGCCTCATCGCGGAGCAGGACCTCGTCAAGGCCGCTACAGGTGCCGAAGCGATCGTGCTCGCAACCGAGTGGAGCAACTACCGCACCCTCGACCTGCCCGCAGAGCTGGCGCCAGTAGTTGCCAACAAGCTGATCATCGATGGCCGCAACGCGCTCAAGGTTGCAGCCTGGCAGTCCGCCGGCTTCCGACTGATTGCACTTGGTCGCAACGTCGAGGCCTAAATGACTTCGCTCGCATCGCTGGCCGCCTCGGCAAAACTCAGCCGGGTTGGAACTCGCCCGCCGCTTCTGAAGTACCTTCGGGACTTCTTCCAGCGCCGAGCCTTCGCCTTCACAATGGCTCGCTACAGCCTGCAGGCCGCAACCACCAAGAGTTCGCTCGGCGCCGCCTGGCACGTTGTGGTTCCCGCACTGCAGATTGGCGTGTACGGCGTAATCTTCGGAGTGCTGTTCTCCTCGCTTCGCCCGCCGCACTTCGTTCCATACCTCATGGTGGGAATCGTGCTGTTCCAGTACATCACCGGCTGTTTCACCGAGGGCGCCCGCGCGATCACCTCAAACGGTTCGCTGGTTCGCTCGCTCGACTTTCCGCGAATCCTGCTTCCAGTCTCCGCCGTGGTCTCCAACGCCCTGCGCGTTGTTCCTCTCATCGGCCTCATGCTCATCGGTCTGGTGCTAAGCGGCGAGCTGCCATCGCTGGGTTGGACCTGGCTTATCCCAGACTTCGTTCTGATGACCATGTTTGCGGCGGGCGCCACCATGATTTCGGCCCGCCTCACCGTTCACACCGAAGACGTGAACCAGCTGCTGCCGTTCGTGGTTCGCATCCTGTTCTACCTATCTGGCGTTTTCTGGAACATCGACAAGATGATCCACATCGCGGTTCTCAAGCCGATTCTTCACTACAACCCCATCCACCTGTACATGGCCATTGCCAGGGCCGGGTTAATCCAGGGCTACACCGTCACCGCGATGGACTGGATCGTGGCGGCTGCCTGGGCCGTTGCCATCCTGGTTCTAGGCACCCTGTTCTTCTGGCAGGCCGAGGAGAAGTACGGTCGCAATGTCTAGCAGTCAGCCACTCGGCAACGACATCGGCGCTGAGCTCCCCGAGGAGGAGCGCGTCAAGCCTCCCGTGTTCCTGGAACCCGGCAAAACCCCGGTTGTGGTTGTGGACGATGTGCACCTCAAGTACCGCGTCTTTGCCTCCGGCAAGAAGGTGACCCGGGTCAACTCGCGCGTCAAGCGCAAGGGCCGCCTGCGCGAGATCCACGCGCTGCAGGGTGTCTCCATGGTTGCCTACGAGGGCGACAGCATCGGCGTTATCGGTACCAACGGTTCCGGCAAGTCCACCCTGATGAAGGCCATCTCGGGCATTCTGCCGATTGACGCCGGCGCCGTATGGGCCTCGTCGCGCCCGTCATTCCTGGGCGTTGGAGCCGCGATGATCAAGCAGCTCTCCGGCGAAAAGAACGTAATCCTCGGCGGTCTCGCTGTTGGCATGAGCAGGGCAGAGATCAAGGCCAAGTTCGACCACATCGTTGACTTCGCAGGAATCCGCGACTTTATTGACCTGCCGATGGAGACCTACTCATCTGGCATGGTGGAGCGCCTTAAGTTCTCCATCGCCGCGGCTCGTGAGCACGACATCCTCATCATCGATGAGGCGCTTGCCGTTGGTGACCAGGACTTCCGCCGCCGCTCCGAGGCGCGCATGCGTGAGCTAGCCTCCGGCGCTGGCTGCGTGTTCCTGGTGAGCCACAGCATGAAGTCCATCCTCGACACCTGCAACCGTGCCATCTGGCTGGACAAGGGAATCGTGAAGATGGATGGCCCGGCCATCGATGTCTGCCGCGCCTACGCCGCCGCGCAGGGCGCGCCGCTGGACGACTAGGCCCGCGAGTGACTGCGCTGCGTTCTGTCTCCTACGTGATGCCGGTTCTGAACGAGGAAAAGTACCTCGAGACGGCCGTGCTGAGCATTTTGCAGCAGGAGTTTGAAGGTCCGGTTGAGGTGATAATCGCACTCGGCCCATCAACGGATGCCACCGATGCGATAGCCGAGAACCTGGCCCTGAGTTACCCGGTGACCATTGTGCGAAACGCCGCTGGAACCACCAGCAGCGGCCTGAATGTTGCCATCGCCGCCGCCAAAAACGACGTGGTGGTGCGGGTTGACGCCCACGCCAAGCTGATGCCGGGCTACACCAAGCTTGCGGTTGAGGTCCTGAACCAGACCGGAGCAGCCAACGTTGGCGGCGTGATGAAGGCTGTAGGTCACCGGCCTTTCCAATCGGCAGTGGCCTGGGGATACAACAGCCCGTTCGGCCTTGGAGGCGGCAGCTTCCACGTTGGCGGTGCCGCTGGCCCTTCCGACAGCGTCTACCTCGGCGTCTTCCGCCGCAGCGTCTTGGAGAAACTCGGCGGATTCGACCCCGCAGTCATCCGAGGGCAGGACTGGGAGCTCAACCTCCGAATTCGTAACAGCGGCGAGGTGGTCTGGTTTGATCCGCGGCTCCAGGTTGAGTACCACCCGCGCTCGAGTTGGCGCCACCTGGCACGCCAGTTTTTTGACACCGGTATTTGGCGCGGCGAACTAACCCGGCGAAACCTAAAGGCAGCCAACCTCAGGTACTTCGCTCCCCCGGCCCTGGTGGTTCTGCTCTCGGCATCCGGAATCGCCGCCTTGCTCGGCTGGAGCCTGCCGCTCCTGCTACCGCTCGGCTACCTGAGTGCGGTTGCGGCGCTCGGAATCTACTCGGGAAGACGCGTGCTGCCGGGCGGCCACGTTTCTATTCTTCTGGCGCTACCCACCATGCACATCAGCTGGGGCGCAGGATTTATCGCTGGATTCGTTTTTCGGGCTAAGCCAAAGACCGGCGACTAGCTAACGCGCTCGATGTGGCCACCAACCACATCGGGGCCAAACGACCTGCGAAGCGAGAGTCTCAGGTCCTCCGCAATAGTCTTACCGGCGGGCACAAACTGCTCCTTGGTCTCGGCCAAATCCACGATGGCAAGGTCCTCGACCTCCCAGTTGAACTCGGTGCCGTCGTGACTCATCAGCCAGGCGCTGGGAGCCAGAACCTCAACGCGCTTTGCCACGATGTGGTCCTTCGGGTACACCATGTCGGCCTTGCCGGAGTTAAGCAGGTCCATCACAGGAGCACCGATGGAGCGCGCCAGAGTGCGCGGGTAGATGTTGTTCAGCTGCAGGAAGCCTACGCTCTGGCCCTCCGCGAGCGCCTGCTGGAGCCTGAGCAGGGTGGCGCGAACGTTGTCGTTGTCACGCAGGTTGCAGGCCAGAACCAGATCAAAGCTACGGGTGGCGCGGGCATCGGCGCCGAGCATGGTCACGCCGCGCGGAGCCCAGAACTGATTGCCACCGAAGCGCGGGACGTTCCAGTTTGTGGCCTTGCCAATCTTGGAGTGCCAGTAGAGGTAGCTGTCGCGGTAGTGGGTGCGGAACTCGGTAATCCAGCGGAAACCTAGGTCTCCCTGGGTGAGTCCACCGTTATCGGCGCGCTGCACGGTGAGGATCTTGAACGGGTGCACCACTGGGCAGTCAACGTCGAAGGCCTTGTTCATGCGCTTGCGGAACTCGCTGTCGCCGCTCTTTCGCACCTGGTCGAAGTAGCCGATCTTGTCGCGCACCTTTTCGCGCCAGAACATCAGCGATGGCTCGCAGAGCCCAATGCGCAGCCTGCGACCGGACTCCACCGCCTCCAGGCGGTCGGTGAGCCTTGTGCTGAGCGAAATGTTGCCCACGGCATCGGGGTGGTAGATGAGATTCGCCACCTGCAGCTCAATGCGCTGGGGGTGCATCCAGTCATCGGAGTCCTGGAAGGTGATTAGCTCACCCTCCGCTTCGTCCATGGCGCGGTTGCGGATGCGGTAGGTGCCGCCGTTCTCCGGCTGGCGCAGCACTCGGATGCGGGGGTCCATCGCTGCTACCTGCTCGAGGATGTCGTCGTAGTACTCGCCGCTGCAGTCATCGATGACCAGCAGCTCGATGTTGGCGTAGGTCTGGGCCAGAGTGGAGTGCACGGCCGCGAAAATGTGCTCATCCGGCTGGAAGGCGCTCATCACCACGGTGACTTTTGGGCCCTTCATCTTGCTTGCGCCGGGGCGCGCTGCGGCATCGGTCACGCCGAGGGAGTCGAACGGACTTCCCTTTGGCCTTGCGATGAAAGAGATTGGGGCAACCCGCGAGCCAAAGACCTCGGCGTTTAGTCGGGCAAGCCAAGCGGCCGCCTCCGGGGTTGAGGCCTCCTCGAGTGCATCGTGCATGGAGAGGCCGCGGAAGGGGTTGTCGGCATCGATGCGCAGGAACTCTGTGCTGATTGTGTAGTCACGGTTGAACATGAAGGCGCTGTTGGTGCCCTCCTGCAGAACCTGCATGCGAACGGAGTTTAAGACCTGCGGGAAGAAGCGCTCCGCGATGGGGAGAATCAGCCGGGTCTTTGCCAGCAGGCGCTTGGCCAGCGGGGCATCGCCCATGCGCAGGGCAACCATGGCGTAGTTTGTGCGATGCATGTGGCTGAACTCACTGAGCCCGAAGGCCTTGAGGCAGTGCGCGTAGATGCGGTCGGCATTCACGAGGTCGTGCTCGAAGATGGGCTGGTTGCTGAGCAGCCAGGCCAAATCCAGCAGGGCACGACGATTGGTAACTGTGAGCGCGGATCCGATGACGCTGTAGAGCAGCTCGGCATCGCATGCCCCATCTGTGGCAATATTGGCCAGTTCATCGCGGGCAATTAGCGAGCGGGTTCGCAGCGCGGCAAACAAAAAGGTCAGGCGCTTGCTGCGGTTGTAGCGCCGTGGCCCTACCGGAGAGTTTGCTACCTTGAAATCGCTCATAATCAAATGACAATTAAACTGGACAAATGAGCAAATCAGGGCACAGCCACGGTGTTCGCGCAGATATTCAGGCACTGCGTGCCCTCGCCATCGCATCCGTAGTCATCTTTCACATCTGGCCGGGAAGCCTTACCGGCGGATTCGTTGGCGTCGATATCTTCTTCGTAATCTCGGGCTACCTCATCACGGGCCAACTCTGGCGTCAGGAACAGCGCACCGGCCGGGTTGACTTCGCGGACTTCTGGGCCCGCCGAGCCCGCCGCCTTCTGCCCGCCTCGCTGCTGGCAATCGTGATCACCACCGCGGCTACCTACCTGGTTACCTCGCACTTCTGGTTTCTCAAGGTGGCAAACGAGGCAACGGGTGCCACGCTCTACGCGCAGAACTGGGTGCTGATCTCCAAGGTCACCAACTACCTAACAGATGACGGCACCAAGAGCCCGTTCCAGCACTTCTGGAGCCTCTCGGTTGAGGAGCAGTACTACATCTTTTGGCCGGTTGTGCTGTTCCTGGCGATCCTTGCGGTTCGCGCCCTTCCTAAGTTCCTGAAGAATCGCCCGCTGCTCATCACGGTTTTGGCACTGATCCTGGTTTCCAGCCTGGCGTTCAGCATCCACCAGACCACCGCCAACCCTCAGGACGCGTACTTCAATACCTTCACGCGCGCCTGGGAGTTTGCCGCCGGTGCGCTGCTGGCGGTTGCCTCGCGCTCCGATGAGGCCGCGGCCAAGGCCAAGTCGCCGGTCTGGTTCTGGCTGGGCACCGGCCTGATGTTCTACGCCATCTTCCGGTTCACAAACGCCACCCCGTTCCCATCCTGGTACGCGGGCATACCGGTACTCGGCGCGGTGCTCGCCCTCCACGGTGGCCAGAGCGACTCCCGCTGGATTCCACGCTTCTGGTTGACGCTGAAGCCAATCCAGTTTCTGGGAGACACCTCCTACAGCCTCTACCTATGGCACTGGCCGGTTCTAATCCTGGCCCCGTTCGCACTTCGCCACCCCCTCGGACTGGTTGACCAGCTGGCGGTTGCCGGCATCGCGGTGGTTCTCGGCTACCTGAGCAAGACCTACGTTGAAGACCCGGTGCGTTTCGGGCCGCTCAGCAGGCTCAAGGTGCGCACCCAGCTGGCGAGCGTCGGCCTGGCTATGGCGGTCATCGTCGGATCCATCCTGGTGGCCACCCCGGTTGTGAAGGCTCAGTTCAATAGCGACGTCAAGGCGATGGGCCTCAATCCGCCGCTGAACGCGCTCACGAAGGGCGCCAAGGCCGCCGAGGACATCACCCACTGCAACACCAGCCGCGAGGGCACGACCTTCTTCACCTGCCAGCGCGGAGACGTCAACGGCAAGATTCGCGTTGGCCTAATCGGCGACAGCCACACTCGTGAGTGGTGGGTGCCTGTGGATGACATGGCGCTGAAGTACCACTGGAACCTAACCGTCATAAGCAAGAGCGCCTGCAACCTTCAGGACCCCGTCACGTATGCCGTTGGAATAACGCATCCCTCGTGCCAGGGCTGGAACGCCAAGTTGCTTGACTACCTGAACACGCAGGCTCCGTTCGACCTCATCATCAACTCCAACTCCAGCTTTGTAAACAACGGCAAGCCCGAGGCGGCCGCGGCCTTCAGGGACCTGGTCACCAAGATCACAGCCAACGGACACACCAAGTTTTTGCTAATCCACGACAACCCCAAGCCAAACCCAAACTTCGTGGACTGCATCGAGACCTACCCAAACCAGGCCGCCACCAAGTGTTCCGTCACCCGCGCCAAGGGTCTAACCCCACCTGATGTCTTCCCCGCCGCGGTGGCCGGAGTGAAGAATGTGCTGATCGCGGACTTCACCGAGTCTTTCTGCTCGCTGAAGAGTTGCCCACCAATCGTGGGAAACATAGTGGTTTACAAGGACAATAGTCACATCACATCAACCTGGGCTAAGCACCTGGAACCGGCCCTAGACGCCCTGATCCCGGCGGAGTTTAAAAAATGAATACCCTGAAGTCCTGGCGGTTCTGGCTGCTAAACGCGGGAGTTGCGGCCATCACGGTCATCAACCTCTTCGTAATCAACCACGACCTGCCCTTCATCGGTCACAACAAGACCTTCGGCGTGAACCGAGTGATTGAGCACTCGCACTGGGTAGAGGGCGCACCGGTTGTGCTAACCAACCACTTCTCCCAGGTTGATATCAACCACACCGGCGATCGCTTCGGCGATGGCTTCTCGCTGGAGCCGGAACTGGTTGACATTTTCAAGGTCCACTCCGTTGACCGCAGCAAGAACCCCATCGATGTGCGCGGCAAGGTGGCGCTCAGCAAGCTGCTGCACTTCCGCCGCTACGAGACCATCACCCACTGCAGCGGCCAGTCGAGCAAGTACTGCAACCTATGGCTGGTTTGGGACGCCCAGAACAGCGCCCCGTACCGAACCTTCATCGGCATTCGCGTGGACGACAGCGAGCTGATCAGCGACAAGCTGCAGCCGGGCCTCCAGACCCGAATCGTGAAGACCTACATGCTGCTGGACAGCAACATTTACAGAAACCTGATTGGAGACCCGAATGGTAACTGAGTTTGCGGTACTCCTCCTGATTTCGCTCGGCGGAATCGCCATCGCCTGGCAGCTGGGAGTCAAGAACATCTGGCTCAGCGTTCCCGTTGGTCTGATGGTTTCGGTGTTCATCCGCGATGTTCTGTTCTCAACCATGAACATGGTGAACCAGCGCTGGATTGGCGCCTTTAGCTTCTTCAGCATTCTGGCGGCGGGCCTTGTCATCTCGGCCTGGCAGGCTGGGCGAGGGCTCTACAAGAACCTGCTGCTCGGAGCCGGACTGGCCATTCTGGCGGTCATCAGCACCCGAGTTATTGGTTTCACGGGAACCCCTCACGGCGACTCCCTCTGGATTCTCACCTTCTCCCACCTGTTTGATATCAACGGCAACATCGGCTACCTCAACGGTCACACCGCCATCAAGCGCGGCTTCTCTTATCCGCTGCTGCTGGCACTCGGCCCATCGGGGCAGTACCTCAGCGGCATCACGCCCTACATCTTTGGTGCGCTGGGCTGCCTCATCATCTGGGCGATTCGTGAGCTGACCGCGGGCGTCGCCAAGAAGCGCGTGCTGTGGATTTCCGGCGCACTGTTTGCCATCACCTTCAGCACCGTCATGCCGCTGCGCGCCATCTTCTACATCAACGGCCACACCCTCACCGCGGTTGGAATGCTTGCGGCGGCGGTGACCGTTGCGGTTGCCGTGCGCGAGTACCACATCACTCGTGATCAGGTTCTGGTTGTCTGCCTGGGCGTCTTCACGGCCAGCACCTCGCGCATCGAGGGCGTGCTGATGGCCGCCGTCATCGTTCTGCCGCTGCTGGCGCAGCCCTGGATTCGCCGCCGAGAGATCATGTGGATCGTCACATCGGGCACCTTCGGCCTCACGATGTGGCTGGCCACCTACCACTCCTACATCATCAACGCCACCCACCTGCCGTGGTACGTGTTCATGGCGATCGCTGTTGGACTGGGCCTCCTGCCAGCGCTCAAGATTTTCGACTGGCTGCGTGCTCGCGTCGTCATCGTGGCAATGATTGGCATGGCCGTGGTCTTTGTGCTTGCCGAAATCCGATTCCGTCAGGATTTGCACAAGGGAAACCAGGCCCTCTACGACAATCTGCTCGGCGGCTCGGGTCGCTGGGGCTGGTTCTTCGTTGGGCTGGTGTTTGTTCTCCTGCTCGGCAGGCTCCGCAATATCTCGCCGGAGCACAAGACGCTGGTGAATATTTGCATCAACATTGTTCTGGCGTCCTTCATCGTCAAGATGCTCGACGGCGGTCAGTTTGGCCACCCAACTCTGGGACGCACCGGCTGGTCTGACAGCCTAAACCGGATGTGGCTTCAGTCCTTTGCTATCTTCTTAGTAACAGCGCCTGTTGGTTTGGTTCAGAACGACAAGATCT
>JBJTNC010000038.1:0-5293 GCA_046073865.1 Micrococcales bacterium
GTGGGCCCCGAGGCCGTCTACAAGCATGACTATAGAGCGTTTACTGCGCCCGAACCCAAGCCGGTTCTCGCCGCCCGTGATGCTACCTAGGGAACTTACGAACACATCGGAAAGCCTCCAAAAAGTGGCGGGTTTGGCGGGTAGCATCGTAGTCATCCATTCAAGTTTGGCACAATCAACCAGAGGCAATGACGGCAGAAAATCAGAACGCGGAACGTATTCAGGACATCGACCTCCGCGATGAGATGCAGGCGTCCTTCCTCGAGTACTCGTACTCGGTAATCTATGCGCGCGCCCTTCCGGATGCCCGCGACGGACTGAAGCCGGTTCAGCGACGCATCGTCTACCAAATGGGCGAGATGGGCCTCCGCCCAGACAAGGGTCACGTAAAGTCCGCCCGCGTATCTGGCGAGGTAATGGGTAAGCTCCACCCTCACGGCGACGGCGCAATCTACGATGCCATGGTCCGCATGGCTCAACCGTTCACGCTTCGTGTTCCACTCATCGACGGACACGGAAACTTCGGCTCGCTAGACGACGGACCTGCCGCTGCCCGATACACCGAGGCGCGCCTCTCCCCCGCTGCCCTCCTGATGAATCAGGATCTCGACGAAGACGTAGTCGACTTCAAGCCAAACTACGACGCGCAGCTTACTGAGCCCGAGGTTCTTCCGGCAGCGTTCCCAAACCTGCTCGTGAACGGTTCCGCCGGCATTGCGGTGGGAATGGCCACCAACATGGCACCCCACAACCTTCGCGAGGTTGTTGCCGCCGCGATTCACCTCCTGAACCATCCAAACTGCACCATCGATGACCTGATGGAGCACCTGCCTGGCCCAGACCTACCAACCGGCGGAATCATCGTGGGGCTTGACGGAGTGCGCGAGGCCTATGAGACCGGTCGCGGAGCCTTCAAAACCCGTGCAAGGGTCTCGGTCGAGACAGTGAGCCCACGCAAGCAGGGCATCGTGGTTACGGAACTGCCATACCTTATTGGTCCCGAGAAGCTCATCGAGAAGATCAAAGAGGGCGTCAACAATAAGAAGCTCCAGGGCATATCCGACGTAACGGACCTCACCGATCGCAACAATGGGCTTCGCCTCATTATCGAACTGAAGACTGGTTTCGACCCCCAGAGCGTTCTTGAGCTCCTTTACCGCTACACGCCGCTTGAGGATTCATTCTCCATCAACAACGTTGCCCTGGTGAACGGGCGACCACAGACTTTGGGTCTTCGCGATCTCCTCGGCGTTTACCTAGCGCACCGAATTATCGTGACTAGGCGCCGCACCAAGAACCGACTAGGCAAGCGCCAGGCCCGCCTGCACCTCGTTGAGGGCATGCTGAAGGCCATCGTCAACATCGATGAGGTTATTCGAATCATTCGTTCCTCTGACGAGGTTGAGCAGGCAAGAACCGGCCTGATGAGCTCGTTCCAGCTGACCGAAATTCAGGCAGAGTACATCCTCGAGCTTCGTCTCCGACGCCTCACCAAGTTTTCGAAAATTGAACTTGAAACCGAGCGCGACAGCCTACGTGCCGAGATTGCCCAGCTCGAGCACCTGCTCGCCGATGACTCAGCGCTTCGCGCCCTGGTGGCACGCGAGCTAGAGGACGTGGCCGAGAAGGCCGGTGATGAACGTCGCACCACGCTCATCACCGACGCGGGCGCGATCTCTACTCCAACCTCGAAGAAGGCAGCCGTTAGTGCGGAGTTGGCGGACACACCCTGTCAGGTTGTGCTCACCGCATCCGGCATGGTTGCGCGCTCAGGTATCGCAACAGAGACCGCCGGTTCCGGAAAGCGCCGCAAGCATGACGCAATCCGGGCATCCTTCGCTTCAACCACACGCTCCGATGTGGGCTTCGTCACGAGCAAGGGGCGAATGCTTCGAATCCACGTTGGTGACCTCCCATCGTCGGGCGAGGCATTCGAACCAGGACTGGCCCAGAACGCCAAGTCATTCCTCGGTCTACCAAAGGACGAACACGTTCTGAACGTGATTGAACTTAAGGAAGACGTTCAGCTAGCACTGGGAACCAAACAGGGAGTTGTTAAGCGTGTTTTGGCCGACTACCCGGTCAAGGACGAGTTCGAGCTCATCTCGCTCAAGCCTGGAGACGCAGTGGTTGGTGCCGCCCCGGCCACCGACGCGGACGAACTCGTGTTTGTCACCTCCGATGCGCAGCTTTTGCACTACCCCGCCGAGCAGGTTCGCCCACAGGGCAGGCCGGCGGGTGGCATGGCTGGCATAAGCGTTTCAGACAACGCATCGGTAATCTTCTTCGGCGTGATTAGCGATAAAGAGTCGGCCGTAGTCCTAACAGCGGCCAACGCATCAGACGTGATTCCGGGCACAGATCCCGGTTCCGGCAAGGTGTCATCGCTGGCTGAGTTCCCTGGCAAGGGTCGCGCAACCGGCGGTGTTAGGGCGCAGCGCTTTATTAGGAGCGAGGATCAGCTTTACTTTGCCTACGCGGGCAGCAGCCTCGGTGCGCTTGCCGCGGATGGTAGGCCGATTGAACTTCCGGAGGATCTTGCCAAGCGTGACGCATCGGGAACCCTGCTGCCGAACGTTGTTGCGAGCGCGGGCTACCTCGGATAGTTACCTGAGGCTTGGCGGGTTACCGCAACTCTGAAGTCAGTTGATTGTGCGAACGATAGCGAAGCTATAGTCGAGTGCTAGGCGTCGATCCTGTCGCGCTCGAAGCTATCGGCGCTGTCGATGATGAAGTCTCGTCGAGGGCTGACGTCATTGCCCATCAAAAGCTCAAACACCTGGGCAGCAGCATCCGCATCCTCGACGCGCACCCGTCTCAGCAGACGGTGGCTCTTGTCCATGGTGGTCTCTGCCAGCTGGTCGGCATCCATTTCACCGAGACCCTTGTACCGCTGGATGGGCTCCTGATAGCGCTTGCCCTGCTTTTCAAGTTTGGCGAGCAGGTTCTCAAGCTCCTGCTGGCTGTAGGTGTAAACCACTTCGTTTGGCTTGGTTCCCGGGTTGATAACCACAACGCGGTGAAGTGGCGGCACTGCGGCGAAAACGCGACCCGCCTCAACCATCGGGCGCATGTATTTGAAGAAAAGCGTGAGCAGCAGGGTTCTGATGTGGGCGCCGTCAACGTCTGCGTCCGACATGAGGATCACCTTGCCGTAGCGGGCCGCATCAAGATCAAAAGACCTGCCCGAACCCGCGCCAATCACCTGGATAATGGACGCGCACTCGGTGTTGGAGAGCATGTCGCTGACTGATGCCTTTTGCACGTTTAGGATTTTGCCGCGGATTGGCAACAGCGCCTGGAACTCACTGTTACGGGCAAGTTTTGCGGTGCCCAGCGCGCTGTCACCCTCAACGATGAAAAGTTCCGAACCCTCGGTTTCCTGGGTGCGGCAGTCAACCAACTTGGTTGGAAGCGAAGAGCTCTCGAGAGCATTCTTTCTGCGCTGAGTCTCCTTGTGGGCACGCGCAGACACTCGAGCCTTCATCTCGGAGACGATTTTCTCCAGAAGCAGTCCGGCCTGCTGCTTGTCCGCAGCCTTGGTGCTCTCCAGCCTCTCGGTCAGGTTCTTAGCCAGCACATTCGCAACGATGTTGCGCACCGCCGGCGTGCCGAGAACCTCCTTGGTCTGTCCCTCAAACTGAGGCTCCGGAAGACGCACGGTCACGACGGCCGTGAGGCCCGCCATCGCGTCTTCCTTTTCGATCTTGTCGTTTCCGGGCTTAAGCTTGCGCGAGTTTGCCTCAACCTGGGCACGGATGGTCTTCAGGAGTGACTGCTCAAATCCCGCAACGTGGCTTCCGCCCTTAGGAGTGGAAATGATGTTCACGAAGGACTTCACCGTTGACTCATAGCCGGTGCCCCAGCGGATTGCGATGTCAACCTCACAGGTGCGCGAAACCTCGCGGCTCACCATGTTTCCCGATTCATCAAGCACTGGCACTGTCTCGGTGAAATCGCCAGAACCAGTGATGCGCCAGGTGTTAGTCACGGGGGCGTCTAAAGCCAGGTAATCGGCAAACTCGGTGATACCGCCGTCAAACTTGAAAGACTGCACCTGTGGCTCTGGCTGGGTGTCGTCCACGATTGTAATGCCGAGTCCTGGGACCAGGAACGCCGTCTGGCGAGCCCGATCTGCGAGGTCGGCAGCGGAGAAGTTGGCCTCCCTGATGAAAATCTGAGGGTCGGCCCAGTAGCGAACCCTTGTTCCGGAGACGTTCTTGGCAACCTTGCCGATAACCTGCAGTTCCGAACCATCCTCGAATGGCTTGAAGGGGCTGTCAGGCCCAATTCCCTTGGAGTCGTCGAACAGTCCTGGCTCACCGCGTCGGAAGCTCATCGCGTAGGTCTTGCCGTCTCGGTCCACCTGAACGTCTAGGCGCTGCGACAGAGCGTTAACCACCGATGCTCCAACGCCGTGCAGGCCGCCGGAGGAGGCATAGCTGCCGGAACCGAACTTTCCGCCGGCGTGGAGCTTCGTGAATACAACCTCAACACCGGTCAGGCCTGTCTTCGGTTCGATGTCAACTGGGATGCCTCGAGCGTGGTCTTGCACCTCTACCGAGCCATCTGGATGCAGTCTGATGTCGATTTGGTTTCCAAACCCCGCCAGAGCCTCATCCACCGAGTTGTCGATGATCTCCCAGAGGCAGTGCATCAGGCCCCGAGAGTCTGTGGAACCGATGTACATTCCGGGACGCTTGCGGACGGCCTCTAGGCCTTCGAGAACGCTCAGATGGCGCGCGGAGTAGTCGGTGTTTGGCACCTAAAAATGCTATCGAGGCTATGGTCCGGTGGCCGTGACCAACACGGGGGCGCGAGAACTTCGCAGTTAGCGAAACAGGAGGCTATTTGGCGAAAAAAGTCGGCGCAGTGTGGTGAAATATTGTTGCTGAGAGGACAAGCAATGAGCACCGAAACCCCAACCACTCCAGAAGTGGCCGAGACCATCTCCCTGACCGCGGCGGATCGCTGCGATGCCTGCGGAGCCCAGGCCTACGTTCGCGCAACGCTTTCAACCGGCGAGCTCCTGTTCTGCCTCCACCACGCAAACGAAAACAAGGAAAAGCTGCAGCCGATTGCCCTCAAGTGGCACGACGAATCCGAAAAGCTGCTAGCTCGTTAGCCTAGACGTAGAAATGGACCCCGCCGCATGAACTGAACCCCGAAAGTGGGAGACGTATCAAGGAGTCGACTTAAACGATAACCCAACGGGTTGAGTACGGAAATTAACCGGACTCAACCCGTTGAGTTTTAACTGGATTCTCTCCTGGTTGTACCAGCGAATGTACTC
>JBJTNC010000039.1:0-4508 GCA_046073865.1 Micrococcales bacterium
GCAACAAATCCGTGAACGCCCGATCGGGCCGTGCCTCCAGAGCGGTTCGGCTGCGCATGGATGATTCCGAAGTAATTTAGTAGTCGGAAAGGTCATCCTTGAAAATCCTCTTCGCCGGAACCCCGGCCAATGCTGCGCGCACTCTCGAGGCGCTGCTGGCTGGTCCGCACGAGGTTGTGGCCGTCCTAACAAGACCAGACGCGCCGGTTGGGCGCAAGCGGGTACTCACGCCATCGGCTACGGCCGAAGTGGCCCAGCGGGCGGGGATTCCTGTTTTCAAGGCCAATTCCGTTACACCTGAACTGGCCGAGCAACTGCGCGAGACCGGGGCCGAACTCGGCGTGATTGTTGCCTACGGCGCCCTGCTGAAGCGATTCGCGCTCGACGCAATGCCCCTCGGTTGGCTCAACCTTCACTATTCGCTGCTGCCCGATTGGCGCGGGGCCGCACCGGTGCAAAACGCCATCCTGGCCGGCGATTCCGAGACCGGCGTTACGCTATTCCAGCTCGATGAGGGCATGGATACCGGACCCATCCTGGATTCAGTTGCCACCCAGATTCAGCCTGGAGAGACCTCTGGCAGGCTTCTGGCGCGCCTCACCGAGTTGGGCATCACACTGCTCGACCAGGCGCTGCCGCTCGTGGCGTCTGGAATCGCGAGGTTCAAGACGCAGCCCATCGACGGCAACCAGCGGGTTGCCTCGAAGCTGGGTCGCGAACAGGGTCGCATCAACTGGTTGGCAACCGCTCGCGAGATTGAAAACCGGGTGCTTGCCATGAACCCCGAACCCATGGCGCACGCCACCCTGGGCGAAGAGAACTTCAGAATCCTCGATGCCAGGGTGGTTCAGCATTCCTCGGGTGCGGCTGAAACGAATGGCGATGAGGCTGGTGCGGGGGAGCCCGGTACCCTGATCTACCAACCCAAGCGTGTGTTGGTGGCCTGTGGCAGCGGCACCTTCCTAGAGCTTTTGCAGGTACAACCGGCAGGCAAAAACGCTATGTCGGCAGTTGATTGGGCTCGCGGGGCGGCCGGAAAGGTGAGCCGCCTTGGCTAGAGAAACCGCCACCGATGCCAGAGCCGTCGCATACCAACTGCTGCACGCGGTATTTACAGACGACGCCTACGCCAACCTGCTGCTGCCCAAACTCATCAGCCGCGCCAAGTTGGACTCCCGCGACGCGGGACTGGCGCAGGAGCTAGCCTTCGGCACCATCCGCAACGCGCTCTTCTACGACGCCGCCATCGAGGTGGCCTCCGGTCGTGACATTGCGGAAATTGACACCGATGTTCGAGTCCTCCTGGAACTGGGCGCGCACCAGCTGCTGGGCATGCGGGTCCCGTCCCACGCCGCTCTAAGCGAGACCGTGAACCTAGCCAAGCGAGTGCTTCGGCCAAACCTCTCGGGGTTCGTAAACGGTGTTCTCCGACGCATCTCGGAGCGCAGCCGCGAGGAGTGGCTCGAGGCCCTATTGGCGAAACGTAAGGACTCCAGGGCAAAGCTGGCGCTCCAGTACTCGCACCCGGAGTGGGTGGTCAGGGCAATAGAAGACTCGCTGCGCGTGGACAAGCGCGAGGGTGAGCTAGAAGAACTGCTGGCGGTTGACAACCAGCCACCGTTGGTGAGCCTAGTGGCACTTCCAGGGCTCGCCGATGAGCGCGACCTGCTTGATGCGGGTGCCTCGCTGGGTGGCGTAAGCCCCATCGGTGGCGAACTGCCGTCTGGCGACCCCGCCGACATCGCTGGAATCCGAAACGGCAGCCTGCGGGTTCAGGATCAGGGATCGCAGCTTGCCGCGCTCGCCCTTTTGGCAGCCGTGGTTTCACAGGATCCCGCGGACGCAACGCCAGTGGGGCGCGAGGAGTGGTTGGATCTTTGCGCAGGCCCCGGCGGCAAGGCTGCACTTCTGGCCGCGGAGGCAAAACAGCGCGGCGCCGAACTGGTCTGCAACGAACTGCAACCCCACCGCGCCAAACTGGTTGAGCAGGCTCTCGCCCGCGTTAACCCCAACGTTTACGTGCGCACCGGCGATGGCCGCGACCTCGGCGACGACGCCCCGGACTCGTTCGACCGCATTTTGCTGGACGCCCCCTGCACCGGCCTCGGCGCCCTGCGACGACGCCCGGAGAGCCGCTACCGCAAGACCGCGGCAGACGTTGCCCAGCTCACCAAGCTGCAGCGCGAGCTATTCGCATCCGCGTTCAAGGGTCTGCGCCCGGGTGGCGTGATGGCCTATGTCACCTGCTCGCCGCACCCTGCGGAGACCACCGGCATCATCGATTGGGCCCAGCGGTCTTACGGTGAATCGCTGGAGCTGCTTGACGCAACCAGTGTGATTCGCGAAGTCTCGCCTGGAATCCAGCTTCCCGACGGCCGCAAGACGGTTCAGCTCTGGCCGCAGCGGCACACCACCGATGCAATGTTCATCGCCCTACTGCGAAAGAGGTAGACCCATGACTGTACGAATCAACCCGAGCATCCTCTCGGCCGACTTCGCCAACTTCGAGAGCGAACTGGCCACCATAGCCACCGCCGACCTCATCCACGTGGACGTCATGGACAACCACTTCGTGCCAAACCTAACCTTTGGACAGCAAATGGTTGCCAGACTGCAGCAGGTGACACCAAAGCCACTAGACCTTCATCTCATGATTGAGAACCCGGACCGCTGGGCACCGCAGTTTGCCGAGACCGGTGCATTCTCAGTGACCTTCCACGCCGAAGCGGCCCAGGACGCGGTTGCTCTCGCAAGGAAGCTTCGTGCCATTGGTGCCCGCGCCGGCATCGCCATCAAGCCAAACACCGATGTTGAGCCGTACCTCGAGATTCTGGCCGAGTTCGACCAAATCCTGGTCATGACTGTAGAACCGGGTTTTGGGGGACAGGCGCTCATTGAGCACACGCTCTCCAAGGTGACCAAAGCGCGCCGCCGCATCGATGCCGAAAAACTGGATGTCTGGCTTCAGGTTGACGGCGGAATCGACGCCGGAAACATCGAGCGAGTTGCCGAGCTGGGGGCCGACACCTTCGTGGCGGGAAGCGCCGTGTTCAAGGCGGAAGACCGCGCACTCCGCATCGATATGCTGCGCCGCAGCGCCGAAAAGGGCTGCCAGCACCGTCACTAGGGGTGAATCAGCAGTCCCGGCAACACCAAGAGCGCCAACCCGCCCTCGGCGTGTCGGTTAAACTAGAGGCATGAAGTCCTTTGAGCAGCTCTTTGCCGAAATCGGCCAGAAGGCCGTTGACCGTCCTGCGGATTCGCATACGGTCAAGTGGCTGGACGCTGGCGTGCACACCATCGGCAAAAAGATTGTCGAAGAGGCCGCAGAGGTCTGGATGGCTGCCGAATACGAAGGTAACGAGCGCACGGCCGAGGAAATCAGCCAGCTCATCTACCACCTGCAGGTACTGATGACCGCCAAGGGAATCAGCCTGGCGGACCTCGAAAAAAACTTCTAACCCGAGAACGGGGAGTCTTCATGTCACAAATGCTTCGAGTAGCGGTTCCTAACAAGGGAATCCTCAGCGAGACCGCGATCGCAATGCTGAAAGAGGCCGGTTACACCACCCGCCGCGACCCCAAGGACCTCCACGTGGTTGACAGCGTCAACAACGTTGAGTTCTTCTACCTGCGCCCGCGCGACATCGCAACCTACGTTGGCCGCGGCTCGCTCGATGCCGGCTTCACCGGCCTGGACCTGCTGCTCGACAGCCGCAGCGAGGCGCAGTCGGTTGCAGACCTCAACTTTGGTGGTTCAACCTTCCGCTTCGCAGGTCCCGTTGGCGCATTCAGCTCGCTGAGCCAGCTCTCGGGAAAGCGCGTAGCTACCGCCTACCCAAACCTGGTGGAGGACTTCCTGCGTCGCGAGGGCGTGACCAACGTTGACCTGGTGCCACTCGATGGCGCCGTTGAGGTTGCCTGCCGACTAGGGGTAGCAGACGCTGTTGCCGACGTGGTCTCTACCGGAAACACGCTCCGTCAGGCTGGCCTGGAAATCTTCGGACCGGTAATTCTGCAGTCCAGCGCGCACCTGATTGCGCACCCTGGGGCGGGTGACAAGTGCACCACGCTGCTTCGCCGTATGCAGGGCGTGCTGGTTGCCCGCGAGTACGTGATCTTCGACTACGACTGCCCGGTGAGCCTGGTTGAGCAGGCTTCGGCACTCACCCCCGGAATCGAATCGCCAACAGTTTCGCCGCTGCGCGACGCAGACTGGGTTGCGGTCCGCGCACTGGTGCGCACCAACGAAATCAACGCCAAGATGGACGCCCTATACGAACTAGGCGCCCGCGCCATCCTGGTGAGCGCTATCCACGCGGCACGCATCTAGGCAGCCATGAGTCTCACCGTTCGAGTCATTCCCTGCCTGGACGTAGCCGAGGGACGAGTGGTCAAGGGGGTCAACTTCCTGAACCTCCGCGATGCCGGCGACCCAATCGAGCTTGCCGCCCGATACTACGCCGATGGCGCAGACGAGCTGACCTTCCTTGACGTGAAGGCCACCG
>JBJTNC010000040.1:0-15028 GCA_046073865.1 Micrococcales bacterium
TTGCCAGGCCCTCGAAGTTCTCGACGGTCTTTGGGGCGTGGTTGCCAAACAGGTTCACCTTGATGGCGCCGTAGTTGGTGTGGATGGTTGCTACTGAAGTATGTGCAGTCATACCTCTATTTTGTCACGCGGCTACTGAGCCAGGATCTCCTGCACGCGGTAGCTGCCATCGGGGCCGGTGATTTCTTGTGATTCGCCCAGAACCGGGTGCGCCTTGTCCGCATCGAAGAAGGCGGAGTGGAGGTAGGTGTCAATCTGCACGCGTTGGCCGAGGAACCTGGTTCCAATCTGGTTTGCGTTAGGGAATCTGCCGTCACCAACCAGCATCCCGCGCTCCAACGTGAAGCCGAGTGCCTCCAGTTGGGCCACGTGATGGTCGAAGTTGTTCACGCACATAGCCTACTTCTGCCTAGAGTTGGTGTCATGCGTTTCAAGCCCACGTTCTTCCTTTCCGCCATCTCGGTTGCCACCGTATTCGGTCTCACTGCATCGATGGCCCCCGCCAGTGCCGTGATTCTGCCAGGCGCCCCATCGGTGCGGCAGCTTGCCCCTAGCTGGGTCAAGAGCGCAAGCATCTACGAGGTGAACGTGCGCCAGTTCAGCCAGGACGGCACGTTCAATGCGGTTACCGCCGCGCTGCCTCGAATCAAGGCTCTTGGCGTGGGAGCCATCTGGCTAATGCCCGTGACTCCGGTGGGAAAACTGAACGCCAAGGGTTCTCTGGGGTCACCGTATTCGGTTGCCAACTACACCGCTGTCAATCCCGACTACGGCACCGACACCGACTTCAAGAATCTGGTTGACACCGCGCACAGCCTCGGCCTCAAGGTTGTGCTCGACTGGGTTGCCGATCACAGCGCCTGGGATAACCCCTGGATTACAGCGCACCCCGACTGGTACGTGCACGACTCCAATGGAAACATCACCTGGCCGGTGGGAACCGACTGGACGGATGTGGCTCAGCTGGACTACAGCAACACCGCGCTGCACCAGGGCATGATCGATGCCATGAAGTACTGGGTTACCAACTTCGACATCGATGGCTACCGCTGCGATGCCGCCGGCATGGTTCCTACCTCGTTCTGGAACGAGGCAACCGCTGCGGTAAACAGCGTGAAGCCGCTGTGGTGGTTGGCTGAGGACCAGTCAGGCGGCGACCTACTCCAGCAGGCCTTCAGCACCGACTACAACTGGAACCTGCTGCACGCTCTCAACTCCGTTGGCAACAAGGCGGGCATCGCCATGGCGGTGTCGAGCTCCAGGGACGACTACCGCTCCGGTACCTACCCCATGAACTTCATCACAAACCACGATGAGAACTCGTGGAGCGGCACGGAGTTTGAAAGACTCGGAAACGCTGTTCAACTCTCGGCGGCCATCGCCTACCTGACCCCAGGAATTCCGCTCATATACAACGGGCAGGAAATAGGAATGAACCACCGGTTGCAGTTTTTCGAGAAGGACCCGATCAGCTGGGGACAGGACCCCGCTGCCAGCGAGTGGACCACCTTCTACAGCAGGCTCAACAGGCTGCGTTCAAATAACGCCGCGCTCTGGAGCAGCGCAACTTCCGGAAAATTGTCATTCCTAAGCATCGGTAACCCACGGGTACTCGGCTTCGGCAGGTACATCGCCGGGAACCGAGTCTTTGGAATCTTCAACATGGGCGCAAACGCAGCCAAGTTCACGGTAAAGGTGCCTGCGATGCTCGCCGGCAGGTACGTGAGCTTCCAGAACGGAAGGCATTACAGGCTGGCCAGCGGTCAGAAACTTGTAGTTTCCATCCCGGCCTGGGGCTATTACCTGTACAGCACGGCGCCGGCCAAATAAAGCTCACCGTTGACTGGCCGGCTCGCGCGGAATAAAATAAGTCAAGGGGGGCTTTATATAGCCGTAACCTCGATTTAGGAGTAGAAATGCCCGCGATAACGGCAGACACCATGACCCTCCCTCGCCTCAGCCCCGCAGTGGGCAAAGCCCGCCCGGTTAAGAGCGTTACCTCGGGCCCCAAGGCCTACGAGGGTGAGGGCTTCCCCGTGACCCGCGCATTCGCGGGCGTGCCGTTCGCAGACCTTGACCCGTTCGTTCACATGGACCAGATGGGCGAGGTTGAGTACGCGCCGATGGAGCCTAAGGGCACGCCTTGGCATCCGCACCGCGGCTTCGAAACCTTCACCTACATGATCGACGGCACCTTCGAGCACCAGGACAGCCACGGCGGCGGCGGAATCATCGAAAACGGTGCCACCCAGTACATGACCGCGGGTGGTGGCATCCTGCACATCGAGACCCCACCCGAGTCGCTTGTGATGAGCGGTGGCGTGTTCCACGGAATTCAACTCTGGATCAATCTGCCAGGAAGCAAGAAGATGATCGAGCCCGCCTACCAGAACCTGGAGGGCGAGGACGTCACTCTCGTTTCCAGCCAGGATGGCGGCAGCCTGGTTCGTGTTCTAGCCGGAGAGATTGACGGCCACGCTGGTCCCGGCAAGTCACAGACCCCGATGACCATCGCGCACATCACCCTGGCTCCTGGGGCATCGGTGTCCCTGCCTTGGAACCCGATGTTCAACGCTCTCGCGTTTGTGCTTGCCGGAACGGGTTCGGTTGGCGAAGGCGCGGAAGCCGCCCCGGTGAAGACCAGTCAGACCGCCGTCTTCGGATACGGCGACCGCCTTGTGTTTACGGCCGACGAGAAGCAGGACTCGCGCACCAGCGCGCTGGAGATTTTCCTGATTGGCGGTCAGCCAATTCGCGAGCCGGTTTTCCAGTACGGACCGTTTGTGATGGATTCCAAGGAGGGAGTAATCCAGGCCATGGAGGACTACCACTTCGGCCGCTTCGGACAGATTCCGGCAAACGCCATTCAACCGTTCCGAGGCTAGGCAGCGGTTCGCCATAGACTGGCGGAATGGCGTCAAAGCAGACACTCGTTAGAAACCCGCACTTCCGCTGGCTCTGGTTGGGTCACACCGTTTCGGTGTTTGGAGACCAGTTCTCCAACCTAGCCATTCCAGTGCTAGCGGTAACGGTCCTGAATGCAACCACCCAGGAGATGGGCTATCTGGCCGCGGCCGGAACCGCCTCGTTTCTGCTCGTTGGCCTGATTGCAGGCGCCTGGGTTGACCGCTGGGTGAAGCGGCGCGTGATGCTCACCGCAGACGCCATCAGATTCCTTGCACTGCTGGCAATTCCCATTCTCTGGGCCACGGGCCAGCTTCAGATCTGGCACCTGTTTGTGGTTGCCGGCGTGGTTGGCCTCGCAGCGGTCTTCTTCGATGTTGCTTCGCAGAGTTTCACCCCCGTGCTTCTTCCCAAGGATCAAATTGGCACCGGAAACTCCGCGCTGGAGACCTCGGGTTCTGTGGCGGGCGTGGCCGGGCCATCGCTGGTGGGTTTCCTTCTGGGTCTCCTGAAGGCTCCGGTCCTGGTTTTGGTTGACTCCCTGAGTTTTGCGGTCAGCGCAATCACGCTCAGTTTCATCAAGGACTCGGAGGTTGCCAAACCAAAGGACGAGCGCCGGCCGCTTCGAGTGGAGATCGCCGAGGGCCTGCGGTTCGTGAGGAGCCAGCGAATCATCCGCACCATCGCCCTCACCACGGGAACCGGTAACTTCTTCTCAAATCTTGCGATGGCCCTGCTGCCCATCTACCTGTTGAAGATTCTTCACTTCACAACCGCCGAGTTCGGACTGATCATGTCGCTGGGCGCGCTTGGAGCGCTGGCCGGGGCATCGCTTGCCGGAAAGGCGATGGAGTGGATTGGAGAGGGTCGCCTGGTTGTGGTCTCGGCCATCGCCTACGGCTTCACAACCTCGTGCATCCCGGCTGCCTCGCTCCTGCCGCACAGCGCCCAGCTTCCGTTCCTTCTGGTCACGGAGTTCTTCAACTCGGTGCTTGTGCTGCTCTACAACATCACTCAGGTTTCGGCGCGTCAAAGAATCTGCCCTCCTCAGCTGCTCGGCCGCATGAATGCCAGCATCCGCTTCTTCATCTGGGGAGTCATGCCCATAGGGGCGCTGCTCTCCGGTTGGGTTGCTCAGGTCATCGATGTTCTTCCAACCATTTGGATTGGTTGCGCAGGCGTGCTGGCCTCATCTGTGTTTGTTCTGTTTTCGCCACTGCGATCAATGCGAAAGCTTCCGGAACAGGCCGAGTAGGGAAAAAAGAAACACCACCGCCCGGTGAACCCGGACGGTGGTGTTTTTGCTTGGTTGGACTAACCCAGCTTCAGAACGTAGTCCGACTTGGCCGCCATCTGCTGAAACTCCTGGTCGATGTCGGTGCCACCGGTACGGCGCAGGAATGCGAATCCCGCGAGCGCCTGCCAAATCACAAAAGTTTCAACAAAGAGGCTGAGGAAGCCGAGTGGTTCGAACCAGTTGCCGATGTCACCCATGGCTCCAGGCATACCAACGGTTCGATTGATTACTAAACCGGCGAACACCGATGCTGCGAGACCAGCTGCCGCCAGGTAGTCGATGCCCTTGGCGGCTCGCACCATGCGCTCAATGAGGACGGCCGCGGCCGCAATCATGCCCATGTAGGCCCAGGCCAGGTATGGGGTCTCGGCAAACTTGCCGGGTAGGTCCATGATGTGGATTGCTGCAATTCCTGCAAGGCCAACAATGACCGAGAACTTGCGTGCGGTGATCTGGTGACTGAGGGTGTTGTGCTGCATTCTGACTCCTGGTGCTAACGGTTACAGTTCAACGTTAGAAACCCGAGAGCCGGGTGTGAAGCCACTTAAGTCTGTTCTGTGGATGGTTAAAGGCTATTCACAGGTTTTGGTTAGGCTACTCACATGAAGCCCTGGCTAACCCGTAACGTCTGGACCCTCTCCTGGGTAAGTTTCCTGCAGGATGCAGCCAGCGAGATGCTCTATCCGCTCATGCCCATTCTGCTCACGAGCCTCCTGCACGCGCCGGCGGCCATCGTTGGAATGATCGAGGGCCTAGCCGAGGGTGTTGCGGCAACCACCAAACTGCTGAGCAACACCATCAATCGCTGGGTTCCGAGGAAACTTATGGTTTTGCTTGGATACGCCGGTGCCGGTCTGGGCAAACTGATTATCGCCGCGGCCGGAGCCTGGCCACTGGTTCTGCTCGGCAGGCTAACTGATCGCGTGGGAAAGGGTCTCAGGTCTGCCCCGCGCGATGCCTTGCTCATCCAGGGTTCCGAGAAGGAACACCGCGGCAAGATCATCGGATTCCACCGCACGGCTGACACGCTGGGCGCGGTGCTCGGCCCCATCCTGGCCCTGGCCCTGCTGGCCGCTTTCGACAACAATGTTCGGGATGTCCTGTGGTTTGCGGCGCTACCCGCCCTGCTGTCGGTGCTCATGGTTCTGCCGGTTCAGGACAAACAACGCTCACAGCGCACAGAGGCTCGGCTCGCCGCACAAGCCGCTGCCGCAGGTGATGCCGAGGCCGGCGCTTTGCTGACCAAGCCTCACGAACCGCTGTCCGCCCGGCTTCGACTTATCATGACCATCATCGTTGGCTTTGCCGTGGTGAACTTTCCGGATGCCCTGATTCTGCTGCATGTCTCGCAGATCGGGTTCTCCGTTACCGCCGTGGTTGGGGCCTACCTGCTGTATAACGTCTCCTACGCGGCTCTCAACTTTCCAGCGGGTTGGTTAGCAGACAAGCTGAGCCCGAATCAGATTTACGCATTCGGGTTACTGCTCTTCGCTATTGCCTACGGAGGCATGGGGCTCACATCGAATGCGTCGGCAACCCTCGCGCTTCTGGTGGTTTACGGCGGATTCGCCGCGGTGAACGACACCGTTGGCAAATCTTGGGTGAGCAAGCTTGCCCCGGAAAGCCGTCAGCTCTGGGCCCAATCGCTGCTTCAGGGGCTATCGGGCTTCGGGCTGCTGGCCGCCGGTTTCTGGGCCGGCTTGCTCTGGACCCTGAACGGTGGGCTTGGAGGCGTGCCCCTCCTCGTCTCCGGTGCTATCGCGCTGGTTGCCGCCACGGCGATGGCTCTCATCGGTCGCGACTAAAACCCAGCCCTAGGGTTTAGGCTGACATCGGAGGCAACATGAGCGGCACGAACGGCGCAACCGGCAAAGATAAAACCGGCAGCGCAAACAAAACCGGCAGCACCAGCAGCATCGAGTTTCGCAACCTGGTGAAGCGTTACAAGGACGTGGTGGCTGTAAACGGCCTGACCGCAACCGCGCAGACCGGCCGAATCACAGGATTTCTTGGACCAAACGGCGCTGGTAAGAGCACGGCGCTCAGGTGCCTGCTCGGGCTCGCATCCAACACCAGCGGTGAGGCACTCATCGATGGCGCGCCTTACGCCAATCTCGCTTCCCCGCTAACCAAGGTGGGCGCGGTGCTCGACAGCTCGGGTTTCAACCAGGCTCTCACTGCGCACCAGAACCTCGCGGTCATTTGCGCTGCGGCCGGAATCAGCACATCCCGCATCGATGAATTGCTGGACCTGGTTGAACTCAGCCACGCGCGCAACAAGCGAACCAAGGGGTTCTCCCTGGGAATGAAGCAGCGGCTTTCGCTGGCGGTGGCTCTGCTGGGTGACCCCGAGATCCTGGTGCTTGACGAACCCGCAAACGGCCTAGACCCGATCGGCATTGCCTGGCTGAGAGACTTCCTCAGAAAACTGGCCAACCAGGGCAAGACCATCCTTGTGTCTTCACACCAGCTTGCCGAGATGCAGCACACGGTTGACGACGTGATCATCATCAACCGCGGAACCCTCGTGGCTACTGGGTCAATTTCCGAAGTGACCGGCGGCCAGAGCCTTGAGGAAGCGTTCCTGAGACTGATTGGAGTGGGCGCATGAACCTGCTGAAGTCGGAGCTGTTGAAGCTTGTTTACCAGAGGCGAACCTGGGGCCTGCTGGTGGCCGCTGTGCTGCTTGGCGTTGTGGCAACCGTCGCAAGCCTCCCCGCAATTGAGCGCCTGGGCGGTAACCAGCTGCTGGCGCTGAACACACCCGATGGGGTTGACGCGATATACGCCAAGGCGCTGGGTGGCTACATCTTTGCCCTGATTATCGGTGTCACAATCATGTCGTCGGAGTTCCACCAGCACACGGCAATCGCCACCTTCCTGGCAACGCCGAGGCGCATCAAGGTCGTTGCAACCAAGGTGATCGTGGCGGCCATCGCGGGCGGCACAATGAACGTGATTTCGGCTGGCGCCGGACTCATCGGCGGCAAGCTGGCTCTAAGCACCGTGAAGGTTGCCCAGCCGCACTCCTACATTTTTGCCAACTACCTGCTGGCTGCACTCGTTATCGGTGTTGTGATGGGCGTCATGGGCGTAGCGGTTGGCACGCTCATTCGCAACCAGATGGCGGCGGTAACCAGCTCGCTCATCTGGTTCATGCTGATCGACAGACTGCTGGCAGCTTTCTGGCCGGAGGGCGGCAAGTACTTGCCTTCGGGCCTAATCACCGCGATGATGAACCTCCACCTGAACATTCAGGACAAGTCAATCGGTTTCGGGCTGAACACGGCCGACTATCTCGACCCGATTCCCGCGGCTGGCCTAATGCTGGTTTACGGACTTGTGTTCACTGTGGTGGCCATTCTCACCACGCTTCGCCGCGATATCGACTAGTTGAAACCCTGGCGGTCTAGTTCTTCGTCCTCGTTGCAGCGCTCGCGTTTCTTGGGAGGCAGGCAGGCCAGGATGAAGGCCACCACGCCCATGGCGGCAGGCACCCAACCGCTCTGATCCAACTGGAAATACATAAACAGGCCGAGCGCAATTGTCGACGCAGACATCATGAACGCGAAGGTTCGGTTGCCTCTGCCAAACAGCGTTATCAGGCTGATGACTATTGCACCTGCGCCAAGCGACAGGAACGAAAGCAGCGTAAAGAACACCATCTGCTGCTGCGGGGTGACGAGCACTAGTTGTCCTCCTCCACGAACTCGGCCGTATTTAAGTCTTTCACTGCCGCCCGGGTTGCCAGCAGCACCGCGGCCAGGGTAACTAGGCCGGCGAGCAGGCCGTAGATGCTTCTCACACCCAGCGCGTCAACTCCCCAGCCAACCAGGCTCATTGTGATCATCGGTCCGCCGGTCCAGATAGTAGCCTCAAGGCTGAACACACGGCCGCGCTGACTTGCAGGAATCTTCCGCTGCACCACCGTGTTGACCAGCGGAGGCAGCGGTCCCCAGGCAAAGCCCAGAATGGCGCCGCAGATGAACATGATCGGCTGCGGCGGCAGGAACGCCATGGGAATCATGGGCAGGGCCACGCCAAGTAGCGCGAATCTGAGAATGGCTGCGAAGCTGAACCGGCGGGCGATGCGCTCGAAGAAGAACGCGCCCACCATTGTGAAAGCCGCCATGTCAAACAGCAGGAATCCCATCGACTGTGCGTCATGAATGCTGGCGTAATAGTTGGGGAGAACCACCATTTCGGTTGGCAGGTATATGGTTGCCAGCAGGGTGAAGGCACCCATGAGAATAAGCACCGATGGGGCTCGGAACATCACCTTGAAACCAGTGAGTAGGTAGTGAATCCAGTGGCGTGCCTCTTCGTCGCTGTGATGCGGCTCGGTGTGTTCGCGAACCCTGATAACGAGAGTGATCGCCACGGCGAGCGCCTCCATGAATGCAACCACGTAGAAGGCGTTGAAGATGCCCGCAAGGTTCACCAAAACCGCGGCCAGTGCAGGGCCGATTGCAAAACCGCCCGCCGCAATAGACTCGTGCAGACTGTTGGCCTTCTCCAACGAGATGCTGGTGCCTCTTACCGCATCTGGAATTAGCGACTTCCTCGCGGACATTGAACCGCCGGCCAGCACGCCTCGTGCGGTGGCCAACACAAACAGCATTGGAACAGACATATTTCCGGTTGCCGCCACGATGGCGAAGGCGAGGCTGGTGATTATCGGTGCGGCCTGAAGGATGACCGCTGATCGGTGTCTTCCGAATTTATCTATGAAGGAGCCCATCACGGGCGAAAGCAGCAGGCCGGGAACATTGCTGATCGAAATCATGAGGCCGGCCGTGAATGACGAGTGTGAGAGGTTGATTGCCGCCCAGGGCAGCAGCATGAAGACCATGGAGCCGCCGAGAATTCCAATGCTGGAGGCGATCTCCAGCAGAATAAACGCGCGGTTTGATTGAGACATCGCCGTCTCGGGCTTCTTGGTCATGCCACTAGCCTAAGCGACACTTAGGGATGTAAGCGTTTGCCTCCGTGGCATCGCCCAGACCCTACCTAGGCTTGAAGCATGAGCACCGCCGCGCCGACTTCCCGAGTTAGAAACTGGCATCGAAGCAACATTTTGTTATTCGTTTTCCTGGGCGCCAGCTTCACCTCACTCACAACCAGGATGCCGCTGGTCAAGCAAGATCTGGGCGTCACCGCCACCCAGCTTGGACTGATTCTGCTCGCTCAGGGTCTCGGCTCACTGGTTGGACTCAACCTGGTGGGGCATCTCATTTCCCGCTTCGGCACCAGACTCTGGATTCGCGTCGGCTACTCGCTGTTCGGTGGCTTCGTCCTGCTCGGTTCCGCACTGATAGAGATTCATCAGACCGTTGCCTACGTATGCGTTGCCGTCTGCTCGGGCCTGCTCATGGGCATCACCGATGTCTCGCTCAATGTCGATGGCACCGCACTCGAAGCCGAGACCGGTAGAACTCTCATGCCGAGAATGCACGCGGGCTTTTCTCTTGGCACGCTAATTGGTGCGGGCTGGGGTTCACTCGCCGCGGCCCTAGGCTGGTCGCTGTTCTGGATGGCGCTGCCCCTCTGCCTAATCCAGGCGCTATTACCCTTTGCCCTGCAGCGCCACCTGCCGCCAGCAATCGGAGTGGCCTCACAGGCTGACCCACACCCCGATGCCCCTAAGCCCAGCCACTGGTTTAGCTTGGTTCTGGTGTTTCTCGGCCTCGGAATCCTCTGCATGACCGTGGCAGAAGGAGCCGCCAACGACTGGCTCACCCTCGGAGTAAAGGCGGCCTTTAGCGTCACAGACTCCACGGCTGGAATCGTTTTTGCGGTGTTCTTCACCGGGATGGTCATTGTGCGCTTCTTCGGTGGAAACCTAGCCGACCGAATCGGAAAGGGTCGCGCTCTCCAGCTTGTAGCGGCGGCCGGGGTGATTGGTGTTCTGATGATCGCTATTCCAACGGGCAACATCGCGCTCGGATTCATCGGAGCCTTTCTCTGGGGTGGAGGCGTTGCGTTGGGCTTCCCGCTATTTCTCTCTGCTGCGGGCGAGGGAGAAAACTCTGCGAAGCGAGTTGGTTTCGTTGCCGCTTGGGGTTACGGCGCTTTTCTCACCGGTCCACCACTTTTGGGATTCATCGCGGACCTCATTGGCCTGCAGCGAATGTTTTTTGTGATTGCAGCGTTCCTTTTTCTGGCGCTGCTGGTCTCGGGTTTTGCCGGTAACACGGTGCGGAAGGCAGCGGCAAGCTAAACCATGCCAAGCCTCGGCGCACTTCGCGCGTTCCGTCACCGCAACTTTGCCATCCTCTTTCCAGCCAACCTGGTGAGCAACATCGGAAGCTGGGCACAGCGCGTTGCGCAAGACTGGCTTGTGCTTCAACTCACTCACTCGGCCAGCGCATTAGGGCTGGTAACGGCGCTTCAGTTCCTGCCATCGCTGCTGCTTAGCACGTGGGCGGGGCTTCTTGCCGACAGATTCCCCAAGCGCACGCTGTTGCTGCTAACCAACTCTGGTGCTGGGCTCGCGTCGCTCGCCATGGGCGCACTCATCCTCGCCAACCAGATCCAGCTCTGGCACGTGTTCCTCTTGGCATTCGTGCTTGGAATCTTCAACGCCATCGATGCCCCGATTCGCCAGTCTTTCAACGCCGAGCTCGTGGGTGCTGACGACCTACCTAGTGCCGTGAGCCTAAACTCGGCCAACTTCAACACCGGTCGCCTGGTTGGCCCCGCAATCAGCGGCTTTCTAATCCAGGCCTTTGACACCGGTCCATCGTTCATGATTAACGCCGCCAGCTATCTTTTTGTGATTCTGGCGCTGTTATTTGTTAGCCCCGGTCAGCTGTTGGGTGTTGCCTCGGCTCCCTCCGGTAGCAGAATCCGAGATGCCTACCGCTACGTGCTAGCTAGGCCAGACCTGTTCTGGATCATGATTGCGGTTTTCGCAACCGCCACCTTTGGCGTCAACTTTCAGATTTTCATCGCCCTCATGGCCACCCAGGAGTTCCATCGTTCGGCAGGAGACTTTGGCCTTTTGGGTACGGCGCTGGCGGTCGGTTCTCTCTCGGGAGCACTGCTTTCAACTCGCCTTGAGCGGCATCGCACACCCGTGAAGATCACCCTCGTCATGATGGTCTTCGGTGCAACTCTTGTAGTTCTCGCCTTTGCGCCCAGCTATCCGGCTTTCGCCCTCATGCTTCCCGGCTCCGGAGTGCTGGCCCTCATCGCGCTAATCAGTGCCAACTCCTATGTTCAAACCAGCACTGATGCGCCACTTCGCGGCCGGGTCATGGGAATCTATCTCACCCTCATGCTGGGAGGCACGCCATTCGGGTCGATGCTTTTGGGAATAGTGGCCCAGGTTACAAGCATCCGCGTTGCAATCTGGTTCTGCGGCTCGGTCACTATCGGTTTCGCCATCCTCGCCTACTGGCGGCTTAGAAAAGTAGACGGGATGGCTACGGCGTAAATTGACGAAAGTGGGTCCCCGCGTGTGCGCGCGGGAACCCACTTTGTCTAGGGTGTTACTTGGTTGGAAGCAGCACGTCGTCGATGCCGTGTGCCACCTGCAGGTTGCCCTTGTTGATGTCAACTGCCGAGAGCACAACCACTGGGTTGGTCAGGCGGCTGTAGTCGGTGAGAGCGATCTTGGTTCCGTCAACCGATACGTGAATGTACTTGCCGGAGAGAGCGGTTGCGAGAACTGCACCGTTTGCCTTCAGTGCGTCTGGCGACATGATGGTTGCACCCGGTACAACGTGGTACAGCAGGATCTTCTCAACCTTCTTGATACCCAGGCTAGCCACGATGGCGAACGCCTTCTTCTCGGAGGTTACCTTCTTGCCGGTGAGGGCCTTGGCCAGCTTCAGGAACGCTGCGTCGGTTGGGATGAACGCGGTCACTGCGGTCGAGCCGTCGGCCAGAACACCCACTGGGGAGTTTGGCTTTGCCTTCAGAACAGCCTTTACAGCTGCGGTCACGATGTCGAAGTTGCTGTGGTCTTTGTCGAACGAGTTCTTCGCGGTCAGTACCGATGCCAGCGACTTGGTGCCGTAAGGGATTACCTGGCTTGGCAGCAGAACTGCATCGATGCCGTGAGCGATCTGGAAGTTACCGGCGTTGATGTCAACCTGCGAGAGGATAACCTTCGGGGTTGGTGCCAGCTTGTCGTAGTCGTTCAGCGAGATCTGCATACCGCTTACGCCAACTGTGATGTTCTTGTCAGCGAGCACGGTTGGGAGCACTGCGCCGTTGGCGTTCAGTGCGTCTGCCGAGGTGATGGTGGTTCCCGGTACCACGTGGTACTCGAGGATTGCCTCAACGGTGTCGATTCCCAGACCGGCAACTGCATCAAAGGTAGCCTGCTCCGAAACCGGAGCGGTTCCGGTGAGCTGAGTTACCAGGTTCTCAAATGCCTGGTCGTTTGGAATGAAGGCGGTCACTGGCACGTTGCCGTCGGCGAGAGCCGCTACCGGGGAATTTGGCTTGGCGGTGAGCACTGCGACAACCGCGGCGGTCACGATGTCGTAGTTGGTTCCGTCGTTATCAAACGAGCTCTTTGCGGTTAGAACCGAAGCCAGAGAGGTGTTGCCTGGGGTTGCGAATGCCGGAGTTCCTGCAGTCAGCCCCGAGAGACCGATTGCCGTCACCACTGCAGCTGAGACAATGCGCTTAGTTTTGTTCATTGTTTTGCTCCTGTTTGTTGGGTGATGGTGCGTAAGTTGTAGGTTATACGAACCTTACACAGAACTTCAACATAGTTTTTTAACATTCATTCCAAATTTTTCGAAATTTCTCACAGGAACATCGCAGAAGGTTTTGTAAAAGGTCTGTTGAATGTTGCCTTATCCTTGTTCACATGTTCTCAATCAAGAAGGTTTCCGAGCTCACCGGGGTCTCGACGGGAACGCTTCGCGCCTGGGAAACGCGCTACCAGATTGGGCCTGGAGACAGGTCTGAAAACGGATACCGCGTATACGAGCAATCGGACGTTGATCAGATTCTCAGGATGAAGGAACTTCTTGCTCAGGGTTGGACCCACGCAGCGGCGGCCGAAGCGGCTAAGGTTTCAGGCGCTCAAGAGCGCTCGGCCAACCCCGAAGTATCTGACGGCATCGTTGGCGGTCAGCTGCCTAGTCTTGCCAACTCTCAGTTGCCTGCTTCGGACTTTGAAACTTTCCAGGCTTCACTTTTCACCGCTGCCCGCGATTTGGACGGCACTCTCATCTCCACGGTTCTGGACCAGGCATTCTCCGCCGGTGCATTCGAGCACGTCATGGAGTCCCGGATCTTCCCTGTGCTGCGAAACATGGGCTCGGCTTGGACCGAGGGAGACTTTGACATTGCGGCAGAGCACTTTGTTAGCAACGCCCTGATGAGGCGGCTTGGCGCATTCTTTGAAGCGGCCTCGAGCAATGAGCGCGGAAAGCGTGTGCTGGTTGGAAGCCCTGCTTTCTCGCATCACGAGATTGCGGCTTTGGCACTGGCAACCTCGCTTAGACGTACTGGCCTGGCGGTTACCTATCTCGGAGCAAATGTGCCAACTCAAACCTGGGTCGACAGCGTGATTTCCAAAGACGCCGACGCCATAGTGTTCGGCGTCACAACCGGCGAGGACGTCGAAAACGGCCAAAATATCATCGATGCATTCGCGGACTTCGGTCCTACCCCCATCGTCTTTGCCGGTGGCGGTCTCTCTGGCCAACTGTCTGGTGGTTTCGAAAAGCTCAAGGATGGCCTCACCGCCTCAGCCAACCAGGTGTGGTTGGCACTGAACTCCTAGTTCCGCTTTTTACGCAGTTCCCGAGAGGGCGTAGACCTCGATATTCCACCACTTTGCCATGGGAAGTTCTTCAACCACTGACTTTGCGGCGGCCGCGTCGTTTGAAAACACGTCTAGGAACACCTTGCCCTCTGGCACAGCGAGTCGAACAGCTCCGAGGTGGCCGGTTTCTTGTAGTTCGGAAACCTTTGCCTTTTCCTCTTCCACTACCTTGAGAACCTCGGCCATGTTCGTTCCATCGATGAATGTGCTCACCGCCATGAACTGAGGCATTAGCTGGCCACCTGCTTGCCGCGAACCGAGTAGAACCAGACGAGACCAACCACCACGTGCATTGCACCCAGTGCTAGACCGGTTGGTAGATTCTGCGAGGCGACGTATCCGCCCGGTGCTCCAACGAGGCTGAATACCAGAACGACCCAGGTGAATGCGCTTACGAGATTTGGCTTACGCTTGGCAATGGCCCTGACCACGAGCCCGCCCAAGAGCATTGGCAGCAGGGTTGCAACCGCAATGGCTGCAAGGCCGATTGGTGCAGGCTGCCCAACCTCCCAGGTTGCTCCCGCGGCAGATCCCAAAAGGAATAGAAGCACGTTGGCGGCCAGCGCCACACCAGTGCCGATGGCAACCGACTTGAACCTCACATTGAACTGTTTAGGCATTTTTCTCCAATACTTAATCTTGTAGTTTCTTGGAACACTAACAGATATAGTTGAGTTGCTCAACTATTGAGCCATTCAATAAAGGTTTTGATGTCAGAAGAACGGTTGCTCACAGAGGCCAGAGAGATCGCGGATCTCCTCATCTCCAGTTCCGAGCACGCCCGTAACCTCTTTGCCCAAATCTCGGGCGAACTAGGGGTTCCGGTTGCGGTGGCTCGCGCGCTCTGCGCCATGGAGGGCACCGCCCCGATGTCGGAGTTGGCCGGGAAACTGCACTGCGATAAGTCCTACGTCACCGCTCTGGCAGACCAACTCGAGTCCCTGGAACTTGTTCACCGCGTGCCCGGTCCAGACCGCCGAGTGAAAATGCTTGAACTCACCAGCAAGGGCCAGTCGCTGCGGCAGCGGTTGGAA
>JBJTNC010000041.1:0-8293 GCA_046073865.1 Micrococcales bacterium
CGTGGATCCTGTGATTGAGCTGGCCCGCAAACAGTTTGCAAACCCCGAAAGTCGTGCACTCGACGCCGCCACGCTGCGAAACTCCGCCTTCAAACTGGTGAAGGGCGGCTACCAGATTGCCTCGGTTGATGCCGCTCTGGAGCGCCTGGATGACGCCTTCGTTGAGCAGGAAGCCAAGCTGATTCTGGAGCGCGGAGGGCACGAGGCCGCCGCCGCTCACCTCAACGGCATTCGCAACACCCTTCAGGCTCGAATCGACCGCCCATCCAAGCAGCGCTTCAACCGCACAAAGCCTTGGGTCAAGGGTTATTCGGTGTCCCAGGTTGACTCGCTGCTTGCCCACATCGATGGGGCGATCGAGGGCAAGCGTGATCTCTCCGCGGCCGACCTCCGAGAGGTTGCATTTGCGCCTAAGGCGCGCGGCTACAGCGAGGCGCAGGTGGACGCATTCATTGACCGCACCGTGCAGTTTCTGCAACTTCGCAAGACCCTCGGTTAAAATCAGGTGTTGCGGGTTCTTGCGAACCCGGTTCCAGAATCGAGGTGGCCATGGGTAGGCACGAAGCCTATCGTCCCACCGTTGGTGAGCGCGTAAACGACGGCATCGACGGCTGGTTGGACAAACGTGGCGTATCCCGACCAAAACTTCCCAAGGTGCGCTGGCGTCGCGCCACCCCGGTAATCGCGTTCCTGTTTGTGGCTGGAATCACCGCTGTAACAGTGATTGACCCCTATGCCGGTAACAGTTCCGCGGCTTACGCCGACTACTTCTTTGCACCTGATTACTCCAAGCAGCAGGGCGGCGATGTGGGGGAGACCGCCAAGGTTTCGTTCGCACGTGGCGGCTACGACATCCTGTCAGGATCCGACTTCAACAAGCTGTATGTGGCCGACGCCGGTGTGCCGGATGCCGGCACATCGCAGGCTTTCGCGCGCACGCTCATCGCTGGCCTTGGTTGGGGCCAGGACCAGTACTCCTGCCTGGTGAAGCTCTGGAACCGCGAATCTCACTGGAACCCGGCCGCGATGAACACCAGCTCCGGTGCCTACGGCATTCCGCAGGCGCTGCCTGGCGTGCGCATGGCCTCCGAGGGTAGCGACTGGCAGACCAACCCCGAGACCCAGATTCGCTGGGGTGTGAAATACATTCAGGGTCGCTACAAGAACCCCTGTAACGCCGTGGTCCACTCCAACAACTTTGGCTGGTACTAGATGCCGCGAAGCAATCGGCCTCGCGGCGCCAAGAAGCGTGAACCCGAAGAGGTCTTTGACATCTCGCTGTTCAGGTCGGGTGTGGCGCGCATCGAGGAGAAAAACGGCGTGCCATGCAAGGTTCAGCCAACCAACGGCAGGCCCGCTGATGAGCCAGGCAAGACCTGGGCGTGCCCAAACTGCAACGTGCCAATCACCTGGGGAACAGCGCACCTAGTGGCATGGCCCGCAGACATGGATGCGGCAACTCGGCGCCATTTTCATAACCACTGCTGGAAGATCTATCGAGGACACCTGGGTTAGCAATTGCAGACAATCGAAATTCGCTCCTCTGTTGAGCTTCCCGTTGAGCGCAAGCCGTTCATTCTCCACACTTCCGATGGCGAGTCTCTGATTGCTGAACTTGCGCTACCGGTTGGTAAGGCGCCGGTTGCAACCCTAATCTGCCTGCACCCGCTGCCAACCCACGGCGGCTTCATGGAGAGCCACGTGATGCGCAAGGCGTCAAACCGGTTGCCGTACCTGGCGGACATCGCGGTTCTGCGCTTCAACACCCGCGGCACCGAATCGCCGCAGGGTAAGAGCACGGGTAGCTTCGATAAGGGAGTGGCGGAACAGTTTGACCTTGAGGCTGCGGTGGCGTGGGCGGTGTCCCAGGGACTTCCTAATCCGTGGCTGCTGGGTTGGTCCTTCGGAACTGAGCTAACCCTGAAGTACGGCTGGAATCAGCCGGTGATGGGTGGGATTCTCCTGGCGCCACCGCTGCACCGCACATCGCAGGCTGAGCTTGAGCGTTGGAACCACGTTGACAAGCGGCTGGTTGGAATCATCCCAGAGCACGACGACTACCTGAAGCCAGACGAGGCGGCGGTAGCGTTTTCGGTGATTCGCAAGTTTGAGCAGATCAACGTTGAGGGCGGCAAGCACCTCTGGGTTGGCGAAGATCAGGTGTATCGCGTCTTGAGCGAGATAGTGAACGTAGTGAATCCGGCAGTGCTTCCGCTGCCGACCAGCGTGACGATCGGCTAGCTGGCGTCCATCTTTGGGATGACGATCTGCCGGATGATGAGGATGGCCGACGCGGCCACGGGAATGGCCACGAGGGCACCGAGCACACCCAGGAGGGTTCCGCCAGCCAGCGCCGCCACAACAACCACAGCGCCCGGCACGGCAACCGCGCGGTTCATGATCTTGGGGCTGATGATGTATGCCTCAATCTGCATGTAAACCAGGTAGTAGATTGCGCTCACCGTTGCCGTGGTTGGCGAAACGCTCAGTGCAACCAGCGTTACTACCGCCGCGCCGCTCATGCTTCCAACCATTGGCACCAGGGCCAGCAGGAACTCGATGGTTGCCAAAACGCCAGGGTACGGAATGCCCATGATGAGCATGAACGTAAAGCCCAGGGTCGCGTTGATGGCCGCAATTGAAAGCTGCCCGATGACGTAACGTCCAACCGAGTGAGACACCTGCTCTGCGATGTCCTCGAACTTGTCTCGGCGGCTTGCAGGAACCAGCTTGTAGATGAACTTCTTGAATGACTTCATGCTGGCCATGAAATAGAGGCTCAGGATGAGAATCACGGTGGTGCCTGTGATGGCGTTCACGATGGAGATGCCAACCGACACCACGCCACCGAGCATGGTTGGCCAGTTTCCGGAGTCTGCAACAAATGCGCCGGCATTGGTTAGAGCCTGAGAAATCACGCCACCCATGCGCTGGTCGATGCTGCTAACTGCCGGAATCTTGGCGAAGCCATCGAGGAGCGTGGGAGCGTTCTGCACCAGCAGCGCCGTCTGAGTGATTAGGCCGGGGACAACGGTCACAGAGATGCCAACGAATACACCGATGAGGGTGAGCGCAACGATGGTAACCGCGTATGGCCTGCGGAGTCCTCGATGCTCAATCCAGCTGACGATCGGGTCGAGCCCAAGAGAAATAAATACCGAGGAGAGAATGTATGTCAGCACCGTGGCGAGGGAAATGAACATGTTGCCAATGAGCAGGGCGAGCAGAACACCCAGACCCCCGAAAAGGCCAAACTGAAAGCCGTTGGTTACCTTTACGGGTCTGCCGCTCATTAGGCGTCACCCTCCGCCGCGGCAGCTGCCGCGTTCTTCTTGTCCGCGGCGTAGGCCGAGTCCACGAGCGCCTTGAGGTTCTTGAGGTAGATGCTTGCTGAGTCACGCTCGACAGCGATGCTTGCCAGCGCAGCCTCCGCCTCGCGCACGCGAACCGCGCTAACCAGGTTGGCTTCGCTCACGATGTTGCGAGCCTCGGCCTCGGCGGCGGCGAGTGCGGCCTCCGCCTTTGCGCGCGCCGAGTCCATGACAGACTTGGTTGTGGAGCGCGCCGCGGCTTCTAGGGTCTCTGCCTCGAGGCGTGCCGCGTTCAGGCGGGTAAGCGCCAGAGAAAGCTGAGCGTTTGCGTCATCCAGGAACTTCTGGGTTGCGGCCACGGCCTCCTGGTGCTTCTTCAGGTATTCGGACTCGGCCTCGTCGCGGCGGGCGGTTAGCTCCAGCTCAAGGTCGATTCGGGCCTGCTCGGAAACCAGTTCTTGGGCGCGCTTCATGTCCAGTTCGCGAGTGTTGTCGCGGTTTGCCAGCAGCTTGCGCTCCGCGAGCTCACGCTCCACGCGAGCCTTGAGAGACTCGGTCTCTCTCTTGGTGCTGGAGCGCAGCTTGGCAACCTCGGTTGCCGTCGCGCCGCGCATGGAGCCCGCCTCGCGGTTTGCCTCGTCTACGATGCGTGCTGCCTCGCTGCGGGCTACCTCAATCAGTTCGTCGGCGTCGGCGCGACCCTGCGCGATTGCGCGCTCGGAGCGGCGCTGGGCCTCTGCAACCAGCGCATCGTAGTAACCCTTGGCCTCGCCTCGCTGTGCCTCCGCCTCAACGGTGGTCTGGGCAAGGATGCGCTCGCGCTCGGCCTTGGCCTCGCTAACAATGCGCTCCGCCATTTCCTCGGCAGTTGAAAGCATCAGTGATGCCTTGGCGCCAACGCCTGCGTAGGATGGCTCGCCAACCTCGGCCAGCTGCGCCTCTGCCTGAGTCAGGCGCCCCTGAGTCTCCCGGAGTTCGGCTGCAAGCTGGGCATTCTGGGCCGAGAGCGCCAGAATCTCTTTGCGGAGATCGCGGATTGCATCGTTGACTTCGGCCTTGTCGTATCCGCGAAGTGCGGTTGCGAACTCGGTCTCTTGATTGGTCAAGGGAGGTGCTCCTGCCAGGTTGGCTAAACTTGTTTACTGGGTATTATCCAGTGTTGTCAGTTTAGTCCGAATGGAATTTCGATGCGATTTATCACAGCGGCTGTTCTATTTGTGATCTCCGCGCTGCTCATCCTCACGGGCATCGCGGACAGGACCATTTGGATGCCGTCGCCCCTCCACATTGAGCGCATCAGCATCTCAACCAAGGCGCCGCTCGTGGTTGTGAAAAACAGCGTTCTGCAGCAGTTTCCCGACGCCCCAACGTTCACCGTTAGCGGCGACTCGGGCGTTTGGGTTGCATCCGGCAGGCAGTCTGACATCAACGCCTGGGTGGGCAACACTCCTCACCTAGAGCTCTCGGCCGTAACCACGGCAAACGAGACCCACGTTTTCAAGCAGAACTTCAGGGGTTCGCAACTCAGCGCCGACCCTCGCGGTTCCGACCTCTGGACCAACGAGTGGATTGGTAACCGCGTTGCATCTGCCACGGTTGTCAACCCAACCGACCAGGGCCTCATCATCGCCACCGATGGCTTCGCCCCGCCTCCGGCCGAGCTGAAGCTAACCTGGGCCAACCCATTCGACCCAACTCCGAGCAGAAACCTCTTCATTTTTGGCGGCGTTCTTCTGCTTGCGGCCACAGTGCTCAACTTCTGGGCCTGGTACACCATGCGCAGGGACCGAGGACCAAGGCGTCGCACGCCCAAGGCCCCGCAGGGTCCTCGCACTCGCAGGCGTCGCCTGAGCAACAACGCCCCGGTTCGAGGAAGAAGATCCGTTCGAAACTTCACCGCCATCGTTGCCGGTGGTCTGGTGCTGGCTTCGCTCACAGGCTGTGCGCGTCCGGCGTCTCCCAGCGCATCTCCAACGCCTTCCGCCTCCTCCAACCAGGTTGCAAACCCGGTACTCACCGAGGGCCAGTTGCGGGTGGTCATAGATCGGATAGCCGCATCGGTGGCCACCGCCGACGAACAGAAGGACTCCAAGCTGCTCACACAGCGGGTTGCGGGACCTGCGCTGCTGGCACGCACCGCGTACTACAACCTTGAGAAGGCCTCTAAGAAGATTTCGGCACCCGTGCCAATCGCGACCAAGCTCATCAAGGTGGCACTGCCGGAGGCCAACAACCAGTGGCCGCGCACGGCGATGGCAATCACCTCCAACGGCGACGTCGATTCGCTCCCTCAGATGCTTGTAATCCAGCAGGATTCACCGCGAGAGCAGTACCACCTCTGGTACTACATCGACATGCTGCCGGGTGTGCGGTTCCCGCTGGTAACCAGTGCGGCCGTCGGTGCCACACCGGTTGCCAAGGACTCGCTCTTCCTGAAGGTTGCGCCAAACGCCCTGGTCACGGCCTTTGGAAACCTGATAGACAACGGGCCACTGTCTCCGCAGGCCGATAACTTCAACACGCTAAACGACGAGTACTACAACCAGATCTACCAGTCGCAGCAGAACCAGAAGAAGGCTCTCAAGAACGCAACCGTCACGGTCACCCACGCTCTGGGAAGCGACAACATCGTCTCGCTGGCAACCGTAAACTCCGGCGCGCTGGTGGCCGTTTATATGAACGACCAGTACGTGATTAAGCCCAAGAAGGCAACCCAGGCCGTGGCCGTGGCGGGTAATGAGAAGATCCTGCTTGGTTCCGCAGGTAGCACCAGCGGTATTCGCTCCACTTACGGCAGCATGCTGCTCTTCTACGTGCCTGCGGGTGGCTCCAAGGACAAGATTCAGACCCTCGGTGCAACCCAGGTTCTGCTTAGCGTTAGGGGGCTCTAATGGCCGGAACAAACCCAGGACTCCCCGCCGGTCTCGGTGGCGCAGTTGACCTCTCGTCGCTGGTAAACCGTCGTCCAGCCAGCGAGGCCCCGGCCGGTGCCGCGCCGATTGCAGATTCTCAGGAGGGTGCCTCCGTTGTGAAGGTGGCCGCTCTCGTTCTGGATGTTGCGCCATCCACGCTTGCCAACTTCGTAAAAATATCCGACAGGCTTCCGGTTCTGGTGGAGTTCCACACTCTGCGTGCGGAGACCTCGCCTGCGCTTTCGCAGAAACTGGCCGCTGAGGTAACTCGTCGCGGGGGAGACTTCGTTCTGCTTCGCCTCGATGGAGACCACGCCCAGGTTGGGCCGTTGCTTCAGGCCTTCCAGATTCAGGGGCTACCCGCCGTAGCAGCCCTGATGGCGGGTCAGCCAATTCCGCTTTTCAACGGCGATCAGGAGGAGAGCGCCATCAAGGCGGTTCTGGACCGGCTGCTGATAATGGCCCGCGAGAACGGCCTCAGTGGTCGCGCCCAGGTTGACGAAAACGCGCCAGCTCCAGCGGAGCCGCAGTTACCACCGAGGCACAAGGCCGGATTCGATGCGATGGAGGCCGGAGACTACGCAGAGGCAACGGCTCAATTTGAGGCCGCAATCAAGGAGGCTCCGGCCGATGCCGTGGCCGCCAAGGGTCTGGCGCAGGCCAACCTATTGCTGCGCACGGACAACCTGGAGTTAGACAAGGTGCTTGCAGCACCTGCGGCCACCATCGCGGACGTAATCCTCAAGGCGGACGTTCTGGCTGTTATCGGCCACTTCGACAAGGCTTTCGATGCCTTGCTCTCGGCTTTTGCCATCGCGCCCAAGGAGGAGCGCGAGCCGCTGCGCCAGCACCTGCTTGAACTTTTCAAGGTTGCGGGTGCAAATGATCCAAACATTCCGGCGGCGCGTGCGCGACTGGCCGGTCTGCTCTACTAGAGCTCTGCTCCTTTAGAGGTCTGCCCTACTAAAGTTCTGCTCTACTTGGCAGGCTTGAAGAACACTGCTGCCAGCGGTGGCACCGTGATTTCTGCGCTGTGCGGCTGACCTTGAACTCCTGCGTCGGCAACCATTACTCGGCCCAGGTTTCCAACACCGGAACCACCGTACTCCTCGGCATCGGTGTTCAGAATCTCTAGCCACTCGCCATCGCGGGGGAAGCCAAGGCGGAAGCCGCCGTGCGGCTGACCCGAGAAGTTGACCACGGCAACAATCGGGTTTCCGGCGTCGTCGTAGCGAACGAAGCTGACGGTGTTCTGGTCGGCGTTGCCGCCGTCAATCCACTGGAAGCCGCCGCGGTCGTGATCGCGCTGCCAAAGCGCCGGGTTCTCGTTGTAGACCCGGTTGAGGGCGGTGACGAGCGACTGAATCTTCTGATGCGTTGGCTGCTCCAGAATCCACCAGTCGAGTCCGCGCTCGGAGGACCACTCGCTCAGCTGGCCAAACTCGCTACCCATGAACAGCAACTGCTTGCCCGGGTGCGCCCACATGTAGGCGAGGAACGCCCTCAGGTTGGCAAGCTGCTGCCAGCGGTCACCGGGCATCTTTGCAAGCAGTGAGCCCTTGCCGTGCACTACCTCGTCGTGGCTGATTGGCAGCACGAACTTCTCGTCGTAGGCGTAGAGCATGCTGAAGGTGAGTTCGCCGTGGTGGTAGCGGCGGTACATGGGGTCCTTCTCGATGTACTGGAGCGTGTCGTGCATCCAGCCCATGTTCCACTTGAAGCCGTAACCGAGACCTCCGTGATCGGTCGGAGCACTGACACCGGACCAACTGGTGGACTCCTCGGCGATCATCATGATGCCCGGGTTGCGCTTATACGCGGTGGCGTTAGCCTCCTGCATGAAGGCAATGGCATCCAGGTTCTCGCGTCCGCCATGTTGGTTCGGAAGCCACTGGTCATGCTCACGCGAATAGTCGAGATAGAGCATCGATGCCACGGCGTCGACTCGCAGGCCATCGATGTGGAATTCTTCAAACCAGTAGAGCGCGTTGGCAACCAGGAAGTTGCGTACTTCGGTGCGACCAAAGTCGAAAATGTAAGTGCCCCAGTCCGGGTGCTCTCCACGGCGAG
>JBJTNC010000042.1:0-3228 GCA_046073865.1 Micrococcales bacterium
GAGGAGGACTTCCTCGAGACCATGCGCGTGGCAACGGAGAGCAGATGCGCTGCCTCCTACACCTTCCAGTACTCTAAGCGCCCTGGTACTCCTGCGGCCGAGCTACCGGACCAGCTGCCAAAAGAGGTGGTTCAGAACCGCTACGAGCGCCTGCTGGCGCTCTGCAACGACCTGGCCTGGCAGGAGAACAAGGGCCTGATTGGCAAGACCGTTGAGGTTCTGGTTGCCAACGATGAGGGTCGCAAGGATGCCGCCACCAACCGCATGAGTGGGCGCGGACGCGACAACAGGCTTGTGCACTTCGAGATTCCCGAGGGCGCCGAGGTGCCGCGCCCGGGCGACTTCGTCACCGTTCGCGTGACCGAGGCCAAGCCCTACTTCCTGCTTGCCGATCAGGCCGGCGGGGTGTACGAGCTTCGTCGCAGCCGTGCCGGTGATGCCTGGGATCGCGCTCAGGCGGAGTCTTGCGGTGTGCCTACCGCTGGTGCGCCGGCAGCCGATGGCCGAGTGGCCCTCAACCTGAAGGTTCGTTCCTAGCCGTGGCGCTACTTGCCGTTGTTGGCCCAACCGGTACCGGTAAGTCCGATCTTGGAATCGCCATCGCCCAGCACCTGGAGGCAACTGGCCGCCCTGCGCAGATCATCAACGTTGACTCCATGCAGTTTTACCGCGGCATGGATATTGGAACTGCCAAGCTTGCGCCAGAAGAGCGCGGTGGCATATTCCACCACCTCTTTGACTACCTAGACGTCACCGATGAATCAACCGCCGCCCAGTATCAGGAGTTGGCCCGCCCACTCATCGAGGACCTGCAGGGGCGGGGAATCACGCCAATCCTGGTGGGCGGAAGCATGCTCTACATCGCGGCGGTGCTGAACGATTTTGAGTTTCCTGGAACCGACCCAGCGCTCAGGGCCAGGTTGGAGGCCGATCTGCTGGAGGTTGGCCCTGTGACCATGCACGGTAGGCTCGCCAGGCTGGACCCCGTGGCCGCCAGCAGAATCATCCCGCAAAACGGCAGGCGAGTGGTTCGGGCAATCGAGATTGTTGAGATGACCGGGCAGCCCTTCGCTGCGGCCCTCCCCGATGAGCCGGTGGAGTGGCAGCCATCGCTGCAGATTGGACTGAATGGCCCGCGGGAGGACCTGGTGGCCAGGTTGGAAGCCCGCGTGCACAAGATGTGGCGCCTCGGCTTGGTGGCCGAGGTTGAAGGCCTAATAGAGGTTGGCCTCAGGGACGCCAAGACAGCGAAGCGTGCCATCGGCTACGCCCAGGCGCTTGCGCAACTTGACGGTGAGGTTACCGAGGCGGAGGCCATCGCTGACACGGTGCGGCTCACCCAGAAATACGCCAGGCGTCAGATGAGCTGGTTCCGCCGCGACAAACGAATCAACTGGCTCGACTACCGCGATGAAACCAAGACCGCCCAGGCCATTGCCCTGGTGGAAGAACATCTTCGCGCCGAGAGCGCGCGGGCTTAGGCTTAAAGCATGGGCAGCAGCATTGATTTTGAATTCACCAAGGGCCAGGGCACGGGCAACGACTTTGTGCTTTACCTCGACGAGTCCGGTGAGCGCGCCCTGACGCCTAAGGCAATCGCCAAGATCTGTGACCGCCGATTCGGCATTGGTGCCGACGGAGTGATTCGCGTAGTCAAGACTGCCAATCTGGAGGCGGGTGCGGCCATCGCTGCGGAGGCGCCCGAGGCCGAGTGGTTTATGGACTACTACAACTCCGATGGCTCCATCGCGGAGATGTGCGGCAACGGGGTTCGCGTGTTTGCCCGCTACCTCACCGAGAAGGGTCTGGTTAACCTGGAGCAGGGGCAGACTCTGAGCGTTGGAACCCGTGCCGGGGTGAAGGACTTGCAGCAGAATCTGGCCGGATTCGCGGTTGACATGGGGCGTTGGAAGCTGGAGTCGGATGAGACCCTGGTTCACGCCCGCAACCTGCACGTTTCGCGCCCTGGCCTGGGAATTAACGTAGGCAACCCCCACGTTGTCGTGGCCCTGGCCAACCGCGCCGAACTGGATGGTCTAGACCTTCACTCCGCACCAGAGCTGGAGCCAAATCCCGCCGCCGGCGCAAACGTTGAGTTTGTGGTTCCCCATGAGCCGATGGTTTCCAACGGCGTTGGCTCTATTGACATGCGGGTTTTTGAGCGTGGTTCGGGGGAGACCCTAAGTTGCGGCACCGGCGTGGTAGCCGCCGCCCTTGCCACTCGGCACTGGGCTGGCGCGGGTGCGCCAAACCACTGGCAGGTGACGGTTCCGGGTGGAACCCTCGGCGTGCGCATGTGTGCCACCGAGGAGGGCGAGCACGTGGGTCTTAGCGGCGCCGCCGAGCTGGTCTATGACGGCTCAATCCAGCTTGAGGCTGGCGACTTCCAGGCCTAGGCTCTGGGTTTGGCTGCGCCTAGGCCCCGTGCTTGGGCTCGCGCCTAGTTGCGGTTCCAGACCCTCAGCACGCGGAAGGCCTTCACGGTATCAACGCGGCTGGTCTCAAACTTGGGAGGCATTACCTCGTCCAGCCATCGGTGCAGCGAATCCGAACCCAGGTTTTTCTGAACCACCAGGTAGGCGCTCGCCCCGAAACTCAGCCTGGGCAGCCACTGCTGCAGAATCTGGTGCAGAACTTCCTTGCCAACCCGAATCGGCGGATTGCTCCAGATGCCATCGAATGTAATCTCCGCTGGAACCTCGTCCGGCTTGCAGACCCGAACGTTGGTGAGTCCGAGCGCGGCGGCGTTCTTGGCGGTGAGCTCGAGCGAACGCTCGTTAACGTCAACCGCCCAAACCACGGCGTTGGGTGCGTGCAGCGCCAGGCTTAGGGCAATGGGACCCCAACCGCAGCCCACGTCCAAAAGATTGCCACCGCGCGGGGCGGCATCGATGTGTGACAGCAAAACCGCGGTTCCCTGATCGATGTGATCCGGGCTGAAGATTCCGCCCGCGGTCAGCACCTGATGGGTGTGGCCGAGAAGCGATACCGTGATGGTCCTGGGCTGATACGAACTGCCTGGGGTCTCCGAGAAATAGTGTTCGGAAGACATACTCAACAAACTAGCCCAAACCGCGGGTTATTGTTAGTGCGATGGATAAAAAAGTTGCCGAGGATTCGGCCGACGCAGCAGCCAAGAGCGACGACGTAATTGAGCGAATCTTGCGCCGAGCGGACCGCGCAGCGGCCCTGGGCGACGCCTCCACCCACAGTCATCACGAGGATGAC
>JBJTNC010000043.1:0-2695 GCA_046073865.1 Micrococcales bacterium
CTCGTTGAGCAGCAGGTTCAGCCACTCTATGTCCGCGCTCGAGGCGCTGGACTGCTGCTTGATTGCGCTCGACAGCGATGCCATGCCACAAGTTTAGCCAGCGCGAAGCATGCCGGCGTCTGCGCTGCTTGCCTGCAGCCGCTGCCCCAGCTCCGCAATGGCCGCCAGCGCCTGAGACTTGGGAGCAACCATTCTGAGCGGAAGCCCCTGAAGAGTTGCGGAGTCGAAGGCGGGATCCTCCGAAATAACGGTTGCAACCCTGAAGCTGGTCTGGTCACGCAGAACCTGCTGCACCTGCCGCTCCGGGTGCGCCCCGAGCACGCTGGATCGCATGCGGTTAATAACCAGTGTGGTTGCGGCGGCGAGAGGGACCGCTGACTGGCCCTCCAGAAACCTACCCATTGTCACGGCGTCTGGTTGAGTGACGAGCACTGACTGCCTGGCTACCGAAATTCCAGCGGCTGCAACGGGCGTGTCCTGACCTGCAGCGGTATCCAGCACCAGGGCATCGAAGCGCATTGAAAGGCTGTTCAGGGTTGCGCCAACCGACTGCAGGTTGATGGCGCGCGGGTTTAGGTTTAGCCCGTAGCCGGAGAGAAAGTCTATGCTCGCGCCCCTGGCAACCACCCGATAGCTGATCTCCTCCAGCGCGTTTGCGTCTAGCCGCTGCTGCTCCACAAACCTCATTGCGGCCAGCACGGACGCCCGCTGCTGCGGCAGACCTAGGTAACGGTGGGCGCTCGGCCAGGTCTCATCCAAATCAACCAGACAAACCCTTGCGCCGCGCGAAGCCAGCTCGAATGCGAGGTTGACCGCAATGACGGTCTTCCCAACACCGGGGCTCACGCTCTGAACCGCGATGACGTTGCCGCTCATTCCTGAGCCACCAGGAATATGGGCGAGTCCGAGGCCACGGCCTGCAGCAGCTGCGGGGTCTGGGCCTGATCAACCAGCACCTCTACCTGCTGATTCTGTGCACCAAAGACGCCGGTTGGGGCAATAACCCTACCCACCGTGGCAGACTCGACTATTCGTTTTGGCGAGTCCACCAGCCCCTGGGCCAGCTTCTCCGAGCTCCAGATTGACACGATGGCGCCCGGCTTGACGCCGCTACCGAGCTGGGTCTTGTTAGTCACCACGATTCGAGCGATGGTCTGCGGAGCAAATCTGCCAACCGCGGTTTTGCTCACCAGCTCCCCGGCGTCGAGGGTGCTGGTTGCGTATCCAGTGGGAGGCTTGGTTGACGTCAGGTACTGCGATGACAGCTGCCCGAGGCTTGCGTGAACTTCGCGCCACTGTTCGTGGGCGAGGTTGGCACCCACCGGCACCTGATTCACAGGCACGAGATAAGCCGCCTGGTCGAACCAAATGAGTTTTACGGCAAGACCAATCAGCGCTGCCAACACCAGCGCGATAACAGGCTTCACCCAGCCGTTGCCAAAGACACCCCTGGCGGAGAGATTTACAGTTGTCATCGGGCATCCCCCTCTGCAAGATCGAGGTCTCTGAGGCTGTTTGAAATGTCGGCTACCTCGATGAGGCTGATGGAGTCGAACGAGACAAGGCGCTCGGCCTGCCCGGACTTGCTGCGGCTTAGAACCAGCCAGTTGCCCTCCACCTGCGCTCTCCCGCTCGGCAGAGGCTCATCCTGGTGCATTGTCCAGACCTTCACCTCGTTGGCGCCGATGCCCTGAAGATATTCGCGGGCGGTGTCGTTGGTTTGCCGGACCGGCGGAAGAGCCGCGGCGGCCAGAGCCGAGAACTTCACGGTGGAAACGGATCGAGCCGGAAGCAGAACCCAGGTTCGCCTGTCCGCTCTGAGGCCCGCGATGAAGTCATCTCCGAAAACAACGTAGATGAGAGTCTCGGTGCGCGAATCATTGCAGCGGACCAGGGCCGTGTTTGCCGTCAACTCGAGACGCAGCCAGTCTGTGTGCAGCGATGTTTGCTTTGGGAGCAGCGGGATTGAAGGTTCCATGCTTCATTGATACGGGGGTTTCAAAAAAGCTGCGAAAAGTTATCCACAGTTTTTTGTTCTCTGGCTTCAGGGCTTTTCCAAGAAACTACTTTTCTTATACGGGCTTATTCAGTAGATTTTGGTCAAGGGGAGGTAACCGTGGCAGTTCACCGCACAGCAAGGCTGGCACCGGCGCCAGGCGCAGTTCAAGGCGCAAAGCGCAAGCGCGCTGCGGACACCGAGCCGGATGAGGAATCTCTGGCGTTCTCGGAGGCGGAACTGGCAGCGCTGCCGGACCCCGCTCCCCTGCTTCCCGCCATCGCAACCATGGTCATTGAGGTCATATCGGGGGCAAGGTCCGTTGACCAAGTGGCCAACCTGGTTTCGGACCAGGTGTACCACAAGCTGCGCAGTCGCATCGCGGCTAAAGCAGCCAGCGATGGGCCGGTTCGCCCGCCACTGATGCCAAAGTTTGCGGTGGGAAACATTCGCACCGATTCACCGAGGCCAGGGGTCATCGAGTCGGTGGTTCTGATCAACACCCAGGCCCGCACCCGCGCGGTTGCCATCAGGCTCGAACCCTTCCACAAGCGGTGGCGCGCAACCAGCGTGAGCGTTCTCTAGATTTTCGTGAAAAAGCTGCGCCCCGGTTCCTTCTGGGACCGGGGCGCAGCTTCTTAATTCAACTAGTTCTTGAAGAACGAGGACCCTGCTGCCGGCTTCTGCTGCTCGGCCTGC